>CBDTZS010000041.1:0-25231 GCA_965364955.1 uncultured Tenacibaculum sp.
ATCATGGGAAATAAATTAAAGGGAAAAGACCTAATAAAATTAGGGTTTCCAAAAAATAATAGTATCAATATTGCTTTAGGTCAAATAAACAGGTACCGTAAAAAAGAAAAGAAAGAACGCATTTTAGAAGAAGCTAAAGAAGTGTTGTTAACACCGGAAAAGTTTCAAGGAAATGCTATTTGGGGAAAAGTAGTTGAAGGATTAATAAAACCCGTAGAAGTACGTTTTCATCAACTTAAAAATACCAGAGCACCTTTTACAATTTACGGAGAAAACGAAATTGATGATTTAGCAAAATATCAATTGTATGATGCTTTAAAATTACCAATAGCGGTACAAGGCGCTTTAATGCCCGATGCACATGCTGGGTATGGCTTGCCAATTGGCGGAGTCTTAGCTACTGAAAATGCAGTAATTCCGTACGGAGTAGGAGTAGATATTGGATGTAGAATGTGTTTAACAATTTACCCGATAAAAGCATCTTATTTAAAAGGAAAACGACATCAGTTAGAAAATATCTTGTCGGAACATACCAAATTCGGAATGCGTGAAACACACAATGTAAAACACGATCATGAAATATTTGAACGTACTGAATTTAATGATATTCCGTTATTAAAACGCTTAAAAACGAAAGCCTATAAACAATTAGGAACCTCAGGTGGAGGAAACCATTTTGTGGAGTTTGGAACTGTAAATATTACAGACGCGAATAATGAGTTTGATGTACCAATTGGTGAATATGTAGGGTTATTAACCCACAGCGGAAGTAGAGGTTTTGGAGCTAACATAGCGAAACATTACACGTATTTGGCAACAAAACAATGTCCGCTTCCTAAAAATGTACAGCATTTGGCGTGGTTAGATTTAAATACCCACGACGGACAAGAATATTGGTTGGCAATGAATTTGGCTGGAGATTATGCAAAGGCTTGTCATGATAATATTCACAAACGTATAGGTAAGTTATTAGGAGCCAAAGCAATTGCTAAAATTGAAAATCATCACAATTTTGCTTGGAAAGAACAAGTAAATGGGCAAGAATTAATTGTGCATAGAAAAGGAGCAACACCTGCTAATAAAGGGCAATTGGGTATTATTCCGGGTTCTATGACAGCACCAGGATATATTGTTAGAGGCTTAGGAAATAACGAAAGTTTAAATTCAGCTTCACATGGTGCAGGACGTTTGTTTTCTCGCAAAAAATGTAAAGAAAAATTTACCAAAAGTGAAATTAAGCATCAATTAAAAATGAATGATGTAAGTCTTATTGGGGGCGGAATTGATGAAGCACCAATGGCATACAAAAACATTAAAAAAGTAATGAGTAATCAACAAGAATTGGTTGAAGTGTTAGGAACATTTACACCGAAAATTGTTCGAATGGACAAATAGCATTCTTTGGGCGTTACCTAAAGGTCGGGCTTTACACTATATCTTTTTATAGTTGTCATTGTGAAGTTTACTGTTTTGTGAACTGTGGCAATCTTATAATCGATAATCAGATTGCTTCGTTCCTCGCAATGACGCTTATTTATATAAACTATAAAAAGGATGCCATTTCAATCCCTAACGCAAGTTTACTTGTAAAGGTATTAGCATAAATAACAAGAAATAATGAAAACTAAAATAATACAATTAACAGCTGCAAAAGGACCTGCAGAATGTGCTTGGGTAGTAGCCAAAGTGTTAAAACTATTTTTAAAAGAATTGATACATAATAAGATTGTATATCAAATTCTTCACAAAGAAAACGGAATAGAGAATGGCACGGTACAATCAGTAAGTATAGAATTAAAAGGAAAACAGCTTCCCGAATTTTTAAATGATTGGTTGGGCTCAATTCAATGGATTGGTACATCAACATTCAGAAAATATCATAAACGTAAAAATTGGTTTATAGGATGTTATGAGTTACATCAATTTGAAGAAAAAACAATCAATGAAAATGAAATTCAATTTCAGGCTATTAGAAGTTCTGGTGCTGGTGGGCAACATGTAAATAAGGTGAGTTCTGCTATAAGAGCAAAGCATATACCAACAGAAATACAAGTATTGGTAATGGATAGCCGTTCTCAACATCAAAATAAAAAAATAGCGATAGAACGCTTAAAAACAAAAATTAGAGAACACAATACAAATCAGTTAAAAGAGGCTGTGAAAAGTGAATGGGAAAACCATTTAAGTTTAGAAAGAGGAAACCCTGTAAGAATATTTACGGGTTCTGATTTTAAACAAAAAAAACAAGAGAAATCGTTTAAAACAAAACGAAGTCAGTTAAAAACCGATTTAAGAAAACAATTAGAATAAATACGTCATTTCAAGCGAGTGTGAAGTACTCTTTAAAAAAACAAGATTACTTCGTATTTCTCGCAATGACTAGCAAGAAATAATATGGGAAATAGTATAAATAATTACGTTTTTAAAGCACTAGATTCTTATCACTACGATTTAGAAGAAACAATGGAGTCCTTAAATTATGCCTTATCATATGATGATAAAAATACCATGGCATTAACATTAATGGGTAGGGTATATGCCGAAAGATTATATAAGTATACTGAAGCTATCAGTTATTACAAAGAAGTATTAGCAATAAATATCAATGCTTTCGAGGTGTATACACATTATATTAATGTGCTATTATGGAACGAAGATTTTAAAGAAGCTGATGCTTTTATTGATTTTGCATTAACTGTAAAAGGATCAGATAAGGCACTATTGTATTTAAAAAAAGCTACTTTAAATGAACAGCTAAAAGAGTATAAGCGAGCATTGAGTTTTATCAAATTAGCTAAAGAAAACGCTTTTAATTCAGAGTTTATGGAAATTATAAATGGACAGAAAGGTAGAGTTAAAGAAAAAATGCCAAAGAAAAAGAAAAGTAAACCTTCTAAAACAGATAAGAAAACGAAAAAAAAGTAAACTAAATTCTACTACGCAAATACAGTGCGCAATACCGTTGCATATTTGTAGTGTTATTAAGAAAAAGAGAAAAAATTAAAATAAATACGTCATTACGAGGCAGAATAACGAAGTAATCCGCTAGATTAAAAGAAAAGATTGCTTCGTTTCTCTTGCAATGACATTGAAAAATATCAAGCAAGTCTTGTTGTGTGTTTCTGTATAGCACCATTGTATAAATCTGTACAGTTTTTGTATTCGGTTTTTATATGCAACTAGCCTTGAAGGTTTCGGTTGTTATCCAAAAAACAACTTCACTCTATATACGAAGGTTCGAATCCTTCCATAACGAAAGTTATGTAGCACAGTTCGGTTAATGCAGTAGATAATTCACGTGTGGGTTCGAGTCCCACTATCCGAAAGGATATCGTCTAATTGGTAGGACACTAGATTTCGGCTCTAGAGAATGATGAACTAAAAATTCATCGACAGTAAGCTCATCATCTTGTAAAACTGATCTTAAAAAATAAAACGATACGTTCTAAATGAGTTTTTTAATAAACACTTAATAAAGAACCTTGAAGTTTTTAGTTTTAAAAATAGTAAGAAATAACTTTTTATAAATCAGTTGATTT
This sequence comes from uncultured Tenacibaculum sp., assembly GCA_965364955.1. Classification (GTDB taxonomy): domain Bacteria; phylum Bacteroidota; class Bacteroidia; order Flavobacteriales; family Flavobacteriaceae; genus Polaribacter. The sequence continues at coordinate 3,540 of CBDTZS010000041.1, forward strand.
CATTTATGAATTCAATCCATTTTTAAAAATAAGTTTCAAACTTTTTTATACCAATCACTTCCGTAATTTGTTGAGCATTTTAACGTATCGTTTTTAAAATTAGCACATATTTCTCCGTTACAGAGATTGTTATATAAAATGAATCATTCTGAAATTAAAAATAAATAAATTTTCAGAATTTTAAAATTAGAAAAAATGAAAAGAGTAAGAATTAATGCAGGAAAAGTGGGATTAGTATTTAAAAACGGAGATTATCAAAAGATAATTACACAAGGAACTCATTGGTTATTCTTAAATCAGAATATTATTATTTATGATTTAACAAAAGAGTTTTATGCGGCTGTAGCAATAGAAATTTTATTAAAAGACATTGTTTTAGCTGAAATGCTTGAAGTGGTTGATGTAAAAGATAATGAATTGGTGGTGATTTATGAGAACAATAATTTTACTAGAGTTTTGCAAGCGGGTAGATATTTTTATTGGAAAGGTTTTGTAGATAGAAGATTTCAAAAGATTGATATCAGTAAAATTTATATTACAGAAGCTATTGATAAAGCCTTATTTAGTAATTATGAATTTAACAAATATATTAGATTGTTTGAAGTAGCAGCTTATGAAAAGGCGGTGTTGTTAGTTGATGATATACATACTAAAACCTTAACAGGAGGAACTTACAGGTTTTGGAGAAATGATACAACGATTAAAGTTTCAAAAGCAGATATGAGGCAATTGCAGTTAGAAATTTCAGGTCAAGAATTGTTAACAAAAGACAAGGCAGGGATTAGAATTAATTTCTACACACAATATAAAGTAGTTAACATTGAAAAAGCCTTATTAGCTAACAAAGAGTATGAAAAGCAATTGTATGTTTTAATGCAATTGGCATTAAGAAGGTACGTTGGAGGATATACTTTAGATGAATTGTTAGATAATAAAGAAAGTATGGCTAGTTTAGTATTTGAGGAGGTGTCTAAAAATACAGCTCAATTGGGTGTAGAAGTTCTTAATTGCGGTATAAGAGATGTGATTTTAACGGGAGACATGAAAGAAATTATGAACCAAGTTTTAATTGCACAAAAAAAGGCACAGGCCAATATAATTACGAGAAGAGAAGAAACAGCTTCTACCAGAAGTTTATTAAATACAGCTAAATTAATGGAGAGTAATGAAATGTTATTCAAATTAAAAGAAATGGAATATGTAGAAAAAATTGCAGATAAAGTTGGTGAAATCTCAGTCTCTGGTAATGGTAATATGGTACAACAATTAAAAGAAATATTTACGGTTAATAAATAATGACAAGAGGGCCAACTTGAAGGAGGCCCTTTTTTATTTTATACGTTTTTACTTAAATAAATGAAGACAAGTTATTATTAAAACCTATTAAGCGATACAACGTATAATTTTATTTATTCTATCATAGTTTAAAGAAAGTAGAAATGGGTTAGCATTTTGTTTTTTTTATTTTAATAACGAAGTTAGTCTACACTAAAAACAACTTCAATCCTTAGAACGATTTTACGAATACACTTATCTTATTTTTTAAAATATTAATTAACTAACATATTTTATGGTATAAAGTCAATAAAAAGAGAATAGTTTAATATTAAAATTGTCGTTAATATTGATGAATTGTAGTTTTAGAGTGTTAATTTAAATAGGTAATAAAACTAAAAACATATATTTGAGGCATATGATTTTAGACCAAAAAACATTAAAATATAAAGATCAAATCGTTTTTGAAAAAATTGAAATGATGCCGTTTCAACGTATGCCTAAATTATTTCAAGATAATGAGGCTTGTTTTATGTTTATTAATAAAGGGGAATTTTCTGTAAGAACGCCTGAAGAATTTATATCTTTTAATAAAGAGAAAGGATTACTAGCAAAATGTTTCGATTATTTTTTTGAAACGAGCAAGAAACAACGAAATGTTAGCGATTCGATTGAAGTGGTAGGAGTATTATTATACCCTTCAATTGTTGAAGAATTGTTTCAGTTTGATATAACACATTCTAATCATACTGTTGACTTTAATATAAAACAAATTGAAGTAGATGCCTTACTGCACAATTTTAAAGAAAGTATTAATTTATTGTTAGATAATCCTGAATTAGCAGATGAAACGTTGATTAAAACTAAATTGAAAGAGTTTGTTTTACTGATGAGTAAAACGCAAAATGCACCTTCTCAATTAGACTTTTTATCAGCGATGTTCAAAAAGAATAATAGCGCTTTTAAAGAAACCATTATTAAGAACGTATATTCTAATTTATCTTTAGATGAGTTTGCTCATTTATGCGGAATGAGTTTATCAACTTTTAAACGAAAATTTAACGAAAATTTTAAAGACAGCCCAAAGAAATACATTGGAAAAATGAAATTAGAAAAGGCTTCAAAATTATTGATGTCAGCCGAAAATAGAATATCAGATATAGCTTACGATTCTGGTTTTGAAACAATTTCTACATTTAACCGTTCTTTTAAATCTCATTTTGGTAAATCTCCTACGGAATATAGATTAAACTTGAAGATGTAATTTCTAAACTAAACTCATAGTGATTATTTACATATCGTTAATAATACTTATAATTCACAATTTATTTTTAATGAAAAACATTCAACTTTAATAATTCTTATTTTAATGTCAACTAAAATTTTTTCTCAAATACCTGAAAAGTCAGAAACTGTTTTGATTAATGGTAAAAATATCTATTATGAGGTTTATGGTAAAGGAGAACCTTTATTTCTTTTACATGGCTATACTCTTTCTTCAAAATCATGGCATTCTTATGTTAGAGATTTTGATAAAGAATATGAAGTATACTTAATTGATTTAATTGGGCACGGGAGGTCTGAAACATTTAAAGAAAAATTATCTATAAAGTCGGTAGGAGAGGACCTTAACTCCCTCGCTAAATATTTGAAACTGGAGAAAATTAAAGCAATTGGGTTTAGTTTTGGTGGTGATGTTCTTTATCAATTAGCGTTAATAAATCCAACTTTGATAGAATCAATGATTACAATAGGAGCAGTTGGAACTTGGACAATTGATGATTTTCCAGAATACCAAAAAGTGTTTACATTTGAAAATAGAGCTAATTTCCCGTGGTTATTAACTAGTCATGATTCGGATGATAAAATAAAGGCTTTAATGATTCAATTTAAGAATTATACGATTAAGGTTACAGATGAAGAATTAGAGTCTATAAAGCCAGAAGTCTTAATTATGATAGGAGATGATGATGAAGGAATGGATTTACATGAAGTAGCAAGAGTTAAGAAAAAACTACCAAATTCTGATCTTTGGATACTTCCAAACGTTGCACACGGAGCTCATGAAGGTGAAACTAAAGAGGAATTTATTATTAAATCAAAAACTTTTTTATCTAAATAAAATACTACAAATACAATTTATAAGTGATAAAGGGTTTTATATTTTTATAGATAAAGAAGTACAAAAATTTCTATCTATACTATCCCTAAAAAGAAGAATAAATAATACGATTATTATAATTTCATAAATGGCAGAATTATTTAAAAACATATATAACGACTCATTTTTTAATTCTTTTATAGATATAATTTTAAAAGTTCATCCTAATTTTAATAAAGCATCTTTTTTAAAACACATTTTTGATGCTGGTTGGGAAAATAGAGAGCTCAAGCAGAGAATGAGGCATATCACAATAGGATTAAAAAATCATTGGTTTGATGATTATACTAAAAACATTGCTTTATTACTAAGCTTAATTACTCAATTAAAAGCAGATGGTTTTAAAGAGAGGAGTATTGAGTATATGTTTTTTCCAGATTTCGTTGAGGTTTATGGTTTGGAAAATTACGAGATGTCTGTTAAAGCTTTTGAGAAAATCACACAATTCACGAGTTGTGAATTTGCGGTAAGACCATTTATTATAAAATATGAAAGTAAAATGATAGATCAGATGTTTGTCTGGTCTAAACATAAGAATTCATCTGTAAGGCGATTGGCAACAGAAGGTTGTAGACCTCGATTGCCATGGGCAATGGCAATTCCGTTTTTAAAGAAAAATCCAGTATCGATAATCCCAATTCTTGAGTATTTAAAAGATGACGAATCAGAATCTGTGAGGAGAAGTATTGCCAATAATTTGAATGATATTTCTAAAGATAACCCAGAGATTGTAATAAATCTCGCAAAAAAATGGCAAGGAAAAAACAAAGAAACCGATTGGTTAATAAAGCATGGAAGTAGAACACTTTTAAAAGATGGAGGTTCTGAAATTATGACACTTTTTGGATTTGGAACAGTAGAGAATCTTACTGTAAAAGACTTCACCATTTTAACACCAAGGGTTAGAATTGGTGAATACTTAGAGTTTACATGTCAATTGGTAAATAAAAGTATTAAAAAATCAAAAATTAGATTAGAATATGGTATTTATTATCAAAAAGCAAACGGAACATTATCTAGAAAAGTATTTAAAATAAGTGAAAAAGAGTATGCTGGAAATTCAGTAGCAACAATTTCTAGAAAACAGTCCTTTAAAGTTATTACAACTCGAAAATTTCATGTAGGGTTACATCAAGTAATCATAATTATAAATGGTGTAGAATTTGATAAACATGACTTTGAACTTATTAGATAAAAACTTTATCAAAAATTTCTAAATATTTTTCCTAAAAAATAACATAACCATTGCAAAATAATATGAAGAGAATATTAGTTTTACCATATCACGTTAACAAAGGGTTTAAAGAATCCGATTATTTATCTGAAGGTATTTTAGAAGAACTAATTTTTTTATTTTCAAATGTTACAGGATTGAGTACAACATCAAGATCGACTAGTTTGTATTTAAAGAGTAATCCAGTACCCCATAATGAAATAAAAACTCGTTTTGATGTAGATTATGTTTTAGAAGGAAGTATCACTTTTAAAGAAGATAAACCAATAATAATTTCACAATTGTATAATGCTTCTAATGAAGTACTTCTTTTAAGCTCGAAAATTGATTTTGAAATAGAAAAATGGACAATACCTTTAGATAAATTAGTTCATGAGATTACAAAAATTATTTTAGGGGTTAATTTTGTTGTTGAAAACCTGAAAGAAGATCAATCCAAAGCCAGAGAATATTACCAACAAGGTCTATATCATTGGAATCGTTTTACATATAAAGAAATGAAATTGGGTATTTCTTTTTTTAAAAAAGCAAATAAGGAAAACTTAAATTTCGCTAGAGCTTATGCTGCTTTAGCAGATTGTTATGGAATTATTGGAGCAATGGGTTATGATAAACCAAAAGAGGCCTTTAAGCTCGCGAAAAAAGCAGTAGAAAAGGCATTACAGCTTAATAACGAGCGATCAGAATCGTATGTGTCTGCTGCTTTTATTAATATTTTTCATGAGCAAAATTTTGTGAAGGCTAAATTAAATTTAGTGTAAGCATTGAAATTAAATGTAAATAGTATTAAAGCTCATCATTTTTCTGCAATGTATAATATACATATTTCAGATTTAAAAAAGGCAGAAAAACATTCTTTACGTACATTAAAATTAGACGCCTTAGCATTACCACATTATGCTATGATAACGAGAATCTGTATCTATCAAAGGCGTTATAATGCAGCTTCCGATTACATAAGCATGGGATTAAATATATATCCTGAAGCTATTCCTCTTATAGAGTTAAGAGGAACGACAAATTTATTATTGGGTAATATTGAGGAGGCAATAGAAGATTTTAAATCTTGTTTAAAAGCAGATGAAGACGATCCAAAATACTACGCAAATTTAGGATATGCCTATGCAAAAATTGGTTTTTTTGAAAAGAGTAGAATCATTGAAAATAAATTAGAAGCACTTCCTATTAAAAAAGATACCGGATATTTTGATTATGCTTTAGCAATTTTAAAACTAGGGCAATCTGATATTAAAGGGTTTCTAATACATATAGAAAAATCGGCAGCTTACGGTATTGGATTTATATTTGGAGAATTGCTAAATAACCCGATGTTTAGTGAGGTTAAAAAGAATGATCGCGTTCAAAATGTTTTGGCAAAATTTAATCACATTATCCTTGATAAGTCAATAAATAAAGTAAAAAAACCTTCATCAGTAATTACAATTGCTAGTTTAACAAATGAGTCACTTACAATTGACCCTCAAGATATTTCTTACATAGAAGCTAATGATAATTACGCAACCATATATTGGTATGATTCTGGAGTTTTAACAAAAAAAATGTTGCGGGTTACCCTAAAAAACATAGAAAAACAGCTATTAGCTAGTTCTTATATAGTTCGTTGTCATAAATCTTATATGATTAATCTTAACGAAGAAATGCAGATTGTAGGTAATACAAGAGAATCATATTTTGAAAGTTCATATTTATCTATTAGAATACCAATTTCTAGATCAAAGAGAAAATCTATAAGCACACTTTTTGAAGCTGAAAAGTAAATTATGTAAGCTTCCCATTTGTCACAATATTCCCATTCGCCACAATTTATTGCAATATAAATTGAATTCTTCCCAATAACATCATATTCTAAATTAGAAGAGAATTGTGTTATACGTTTGTTTCATAATTAAACAAAATATTATGACAACATTCAAAAAACAGATAACTATTAATACTCCCAAACATAAGTTATGGGAAACAGTTTCAGATTTGGGAAATGTCTATAGATTTCACCCAGGTGTAAAAAAATCATACTACACAAACAATCAAAAACCAGGTATTGGAGCAGCTCGTATTTGTGAATTACAACCTTCGGGAAAAATTTTAGAAACCGTAAAAAAGTGGAATGAAGGGAATGGGTTTTTACTACAAATTGATCCTATTGAAAAAGCGCCTCCAGTTAAAAACTTTAGTGGGCTTTTTGAATTAAAAGAACACGATAGTCAAAACACTCAAATATCCTTAACGGTTAATTACGGAATGAAACTTGGCGCTATTGGAATGCTATTAAACAAGTTAGTTATACAATCTAAAATGGAAAATGGTATTGAAGATTTATTGAAAGGATTAAAAATACATGCAGAAAAAGGGTTAGAGATTAAAGATGCAAAATCTTTATATAAGATTCTTGAATCAGCTTAAATAATAAAATTTTATAAACAATTAAAAACAGTAAACATGAAAAAATTAAAAACAGTAAAGGCAGCGTTATTTACATTAGTCATTAGTATGGGAATGACAAGTTATGCCTATAATTCGAATGAAGAATTAAAAGATAATAACGAAAAAAGTGTGGTACTAAATGATGATGCTATTGTAAAAGAGGCAACTATTATTTTTAAAGCAGGTAAAGTAATTGAGATTGCTTATGCTACGGTAGAAGGAGGAAAAGAAGCAACATTAGGAAAGGAGTATTTCTCAAAAATATTACCAATTGCGGCGAAATATGGAGGTAAAATGTTAGGTAGTTTACAAGTAACTGCGGTAGTAGACGGAGAAGTAACTCCGCAAATGATAGCAATTTTCGAATGGCCAAATATTGAAGCACGGGATAAATTATTAGCAGATCGTAAGGCTAAAAAATTATTTCCTATAAGAGATGCAATTTTGACATCAATTAAGCTGGCATATTTTACTGTAGAAAAAGATACTCCAGTAACTTTTAGAGAAGATAAAACATATGAATTTTTTAATGCATGGTTAACACCAGAAGCAGGAAAGTTATTACCTGAGTATTTTAAGAAATCTGAAAGTGTAAAAAAGAAATATGGTCCAATAACCTTTGTTGCAAGCCTTAAACCTGTTAAAGGTTTGACAAAAGCGAATTATTTATTGCAACCTCATATGGCTGGTATTGTAGAGTGGAATAACACCAATGCTTACTATGGATTAATAGCCGATCCTGAATTTAAAAAGGTAGCACCTTTGTTGATGAAATCTCTAACAAGAATAGATGGTATACATGCAAAGTTCAATTTTCAAAATTAATAATTACAACTTTTAATAAATCTAACGAACCAAGTTTTTATTAAAGCTTAGTTCGTTAGATTAAATAAAATGGTAAAAATAAAAAAGAGACTGTTTCTCTTTGTTATTCTTTTGTTTTTGGCACCTTGTAAGGATAATGCTAATCAAATTATTGATACTTATGTTATTAAGGAAGATTATTATTCTAAATATGTAAATATTGAAGGCGTTAAAATTTATTATATAAAGAAGAAGAGGGGCAACCAGTATATTTTTAAGATGTAGCCGTGAAATTTGAAGAATATTTGCAAGAATCTAATATTCCAAAATTAACTTTTATAGCATCTCCTGGTCTATCGGTAAGAGATGACAATGGTGAATTACCTAGATTAAGTAAAATCAAAAATTTAAAAATTGTTGATTTGGGGAGTGGGTCTCATTTTTACAAGAAGACCATCCTCATTATATAGGCATAGAGCTGTTAAATTGGATTAAAAAAAATAATTTAAATGATATGAAAAATTATATGAGGCTAGGTGCAGTTGCATTATTTGTGATAATAATATCTGCCTTTACAATCATAAGGTCAACAAAAATTATGGTTAAAGAAAATTTATCAAAAGTTCCAGCGGTTAATATAAAAACGCTAGATGGCAAAATTATTAATTCAAAAAATATAATTAAAGAAGGAGAGCCTACATTACTGGTTTTTTGGGCAACCTGTTGTGCGCCATGTAAAAATGAACTTAGTACAATTTCTAAAGTTTATGATAGTTGGCAAGAAGAAACAGGAGTTAATATCGTTGCGGTTTCGGTGGATTTACCACAATATACTACTGGAGTTAAACCTTTTGTAAACCATAATAATTGGAAATATGAGGTGTATTTAGATGTAGATAGAAACTTAATGCATGCAATGAATGCAAACAGTACCCCACATTCTTTTCTTTTAAATTCGAAAGGAGAAGTTGTATGGGAAAAACAAGGATTTGTGGCAGGAGATGAAGTAAAATTGTATGCAGAAATAAAAAAACACTCAAAAAGCTAATTTGCTTTTCAAAGCAAGTTTTTAAAAAATAAAAAGAAATACACATAATGAATAGTCTAAATATTACATTAAAAAAAGGAAGAATATATGGCTATGAATTTTTTAAAGGAATATGGTGAGATCTCAGTGCCAATTAAAAGAAGTTATGGAGGAAACTATCCAAAACTTATTATAAAATTTAAGGCAAGTGATGCGAAAGGAAAAGTAACCTATAATGCTGATATTCAATTTTTAATTGAATGGGATAGTCTAGAAGATATTGATACTTTGTTTTCTTATGGACAATTTAGAACAGAAGCTTTGCGAGTATTACAAAAAGCAGTATCTAAAATGGATAATGTTTTTACAAAGTTTGTAATGATTGATTCAATATTATTTTAATAATACCAAATAAAGTCTTGGTGGAGTAATTTATAGTAAAATAATTGATTTGGTTTTATAGTAGAAAAGGTAAACATTTATTGTTTGCCTTTTCATTTGAACTAAAGTAGGTATTATTTGAACTTTTTTGGGCTAAGAATGGATAATTTCCTTTATATATTTGCATCAAATTATAGCGAAATAAAGTTCTTTTTTTAACAATTAAATAAAAAGATGAATAAAAATTTGGTACACTAGACGAGTGGTCATATATTTGTAGTGTATTTCAATAATTATGTTAAAAACATTAAAACACGATATCAAATCTGACTACCTTTTAGATAAGGGAATTGAATTGTTGTGGTCTAAAGGATATAATGCTACTAGTGTCAACGACATTGTTAAGTTAGCCGAAATACCAAAAGGCTCATTTTATTTTTATTTTGATAGTAAAGAAGACTTTGTTGTTAAAGCTATAGATAGGTATTTTAAGCAGCAGTTTGTACCTGCATTTGAGGTTTTGCAAAATATTGATCTTTCACCGAAAGAACGATTGATTTCTTTTTATGAGCTTAGAGCTAGTGTTTTAACGGAAGAAATGAAATGTAAAATGGGATGTTTAGGTTGCAATTTAGCAAATGAAGTTGCGGAACATAGTGAAGCAATTAGAACAATGATTGCAAGTAAAGGTTCTTTGATTAAAACACATATAGCAAATGTTATACAAGAAGCACAAGAATTAGGAGAAATACAAAATGGTATGGATCCGAGAGATTTGGCTGAATTTATCGAAGACGCAGGTAAAGGTGCAATGACAACTATGAAAGAAATGCAAGATGCATATCCTATTACAAATTTCACAAAAATGGTAACCACTATTTTATTAAAATAATTTTTTTGCTCATTAATAGATGACTGGTCATCTATTAATGAAATACTTAGTCCAATAATTATTATATAAACACAATCTCAGTATAAACGACTGGTCAATTAATTAAACAAATGAATGCACTAAAAAAAATAAGTAACGCTTCAAACAGATTTGCCAAGCAATGGGCAGAGTTTGTAATTAAAAACAAATGGGGAGTATTAATAGGTTCATTAATACTAGTAATGGGACTCGCATCTCAAGGTAAAATGGAATTTGATGGAGATTACCATGTATTCTTTAGTAAATCAAATCCTGAATTAGAAGCTTTTGATGCGTTGCAGGAAAAGTATACCAAAGATGACAATGTAATTTTAGTTTTATCACCATCTAATGGGAATGTTTTTACTAAAGAGAATTTAACTGCGATAGAAGAATTAACGACTAGCTCTTGGAATACGCCATATTCATCTAGAGTAGATGCCTTAACAAATTTTCAACACACAAGAGCAGAAGAGGATGATTTGTTTGTCGAAGATTTATCTTATGAATCGTCATTAAAAACGGAAGATGAAATTGCAGAGATTAAAAGAAGAGCACTTAAAGAACCTCTTTTAGTAAATAGGATTTTAAATACAACAGGAAGTGTTACAGCAGTTAATATAACTGTAAAATTACCAGGAATAGATAGCGCTAAAGAAATTCCGGAGGTAACTGCTTCAGTCAGAAAAATGATTGAAGAATTTAAAGAAAAATATCCAAACTTTAAAGTCCACTCTTCAGGTTTGGTTCCGTTAAATACGGCATTTTTCGAATCATCAATGAATGATATGGGTTTAACATTAATCATGTTAATCATTGTAATTATTACCACTTTAATACTAACAAGAAATATTTGGAGCACATTAGCGACATTAGTAGTTGTGTTATTCTCTATAATGAGTGCTATTGGATTTGTGGGTATAATGGGTATCAAATTAACGCCTCCATCAGCTGTTTTCCCTACCATGATTTTAACACTGGCTGTTGCAGATAGTATTCATATTCTGATTACAATGTTGCAGAAAATGAGAGTAGATAGATTGAGTAAAGTTGATGCTCTGGTTGAATCTATCAGACTAAATTTTATGCCAGTATTTATTACAAGTTTAACTACTGTAATAGGGTTTTTAACAATGAATTTTGGTGATGTTCCTCCGTTTTGGGATTTAGGTAATGTTACAGCATTTGGTATGACAATGGCATTTTTGTTTTCAACGACCACATTGCCAGCTATAATGTCAATTTTCCCTGTAAAATCTAAGGAAGTAAATACAGTTGTATCTACAAAGAAAAATTGGTATTCGGTATTTGGTAATTACGTTGTAGATCGACCAATAAAATTAACAGTTATTTCTGTGGTAGTAATAGGAATATTAGGGTTTTTAGCAACAAAAAATACGTTTAACGATGAATTCATTAATTATTTTGATAAAAGTGTAAAGTTTAGAACTGATACCGATTATATCAGCGAAAACTTAACGGGTATTTACAATGTAGAGTTTTCAATTGGAAGTGGAGAAAGTGGAGGAATTAACAATCCAACTTATTTGAAAAAATTAAATGGTTTTGAAAATTGGTTAAACGAGCAACCAGAAGTTATTCATGTAAATGCTTTTAGTGAAGTTGCAAGGAGAGTAAATAGGTCTATGCATGGAGATAATGAAGCGTATTATAGAGTGCCAGAGAATAGAGAAGAAGCCGCACAATACTTATTACTATATGAATTATCTCTACCATTTGGATTGGATTTAAACAATCAAATTAATGTAGATAAATCAGAATCTAGAGTTACAGTTACTTTAAAAAATATTGACAGTCCGCAAATGATTGCTTTTGCAAATAGAGGAGAACAATGGTTAAAAGATAACACTCCAAAAGAAATGCATGCCCTGGGTGTAAGTCCAATGTTGATGTTCTCTAAATTAGGTTTTAGACAAGCGGATAGTATGTTTAAGGGAAATATTATTGCGCTAATCTTAATTTCATTGATATTAATGTTGGCTTTAAGAAGTTTCAAACTAGGGTTGTTAAGTATCATTCCGAATGTTACACCCGTAATTATTGGGTTTGGAATTTGGGCCATGTATAAAGCACAAATTAATACAGGAATGGTAGTTGTTTTCGGAATGACTTTAGGAATCATTGTAGATGATACCGTCCATTTTATGAGTAAGTTTTTAAGAGCAAGAAGAGAGTTAGGATATACGGCTAAAGAGGCAGTTGTTTATGCTTTTGAAACAGTAGGAAAAGCGCTAGTTACAACAACTATTGTTTTATTAGCCGGTTTTGCAGTGTTGTCAACATCATCATTTGCACTAAATAGTTATATGGCTAGAATTACAGTAGTAATTATTTTATCAGCATTAATCATCGATTTCATTTTATTACCATCACTGTTAATTTTAACAAGTAAGAAAAATGAATCTTTAAAAGAGAAAAGTTAAATAATATTAATTAAATATATCATGAAGAAAATAATTTTATCATTAATAGCAATAGTTGTCTTTGGATCTGTTTTTGCACAATCACCAGAAGAAAAGGGATTAAATATTGCCAAAGCGGCTGAATTAGCAGATGTCGGTTTTAAAAGTTCTACGGTGAATATAAAAATGATCTTAAAAAATAAAAATGGTCAAACAAGTGAACGATTATTAACCACTAAAACATTTGAATTGAATGAAGATGGAGATAAATCACTGATTGTTTTTAACAGTCCAAGGGATGTAAAAGGAACAGCAACACTAACTTTTACTCATAAAAAGGGATCAGATGACCAATGGTTGTTTTTACCATCCATAAAAAGAGTAAAAAGAATTTCTTCAAATAACAAATCAGGTCCATTTGTAGGAAGTGAGTTTGCTTATGAAGATTTATCATCTCAAGAAGTAGAAAAGTACACTTATAAATTTATTGAAGAAAAAGGGAACTTGATAATTGTAGAACAAGATCCTGTTGATCCAAAATCAGGTTATACTAGAAGGTTAGTAACGTACAATAAAGCGAAAGGTTATAGAATGGAAAAAGTGGAATTCTATGATCGTAAAAACTCATTATTAAAAACATTAGTCTATTCAAAATATAAATTATATAAAAACAAATTTTGGAGAGCAGGCGAGTTTAATATGTCAAACAGACAAAGTAATAAGGAAACAAAATTAGAATTTACTGAGTATGATTTCAATATTGAATTAACAGAAGAAGATTTCTCTCAAGTTGCTTTAAAAAGAGCAGGTAAATAAAAATATAAATACCAGTAGCTGTTTACGTTTATATAGTTTTGGTTGATTATTTTCAAACAGCTATCTGGTATTTTTAAATTGAAAATAATGAAAATTAATAGATTATTATTTAGTGTATTCTTACTATTGTTTTCTGGATTACACATTTCAGCACAAACTGAGAAGAAGAAAAAAACAGTTCAAGAATTTGAATTAGAAATAGAAGGAGAGTATCGATATTTTTATGATGAAGCTCAATTTAATGGCCAGAAAAGTCAATTCCCAGCATTAGCATTTACGCCCAAATACACCATTGAATGGAATAGGGGAAGAGAGAGTGTAAATTTTACTGGTTTTGTAAGGTTTGATGTTGACAATAAAAGAACACATTGGGATGTTAGAGAATTATATTACCAAAAAGCAAAAGGAAAATGGGAGTTAAACATTGGACTTAAGAAAGTGTATTGGGGGGTTACAGAAAGCAATCATTTAGTCGATATAATCAATCAAACAGATCAAGTAGAATCATTTGATGGAGAGGAAAAACTAGGGCAACCTATGATTCAATTTACTTGGAGTACTGATGATTTAGGTAATTTTGATTTTTTCTATTTGCCATATCATCGGAAAAGAGAATTTAGTGGAGTTAAAGGAAGATTACGTTTCCCTGTTTTGTTAGAAAAAAATAGTATTTCTTATGAGAGTAAAGCTGAAGAATGGAGACAAGATGTAGCTATTAGATGGAGCCATTATTTTGGAGCTTTTGATATTGGAATTTCACATTTTTATGGAAATGGGAGAGAGCCGTTGTTTACATTCAACCAACAAGGAGATATCAATGCTTTTTATCCAGTAATTAATCAAACAGGTATAGATTTACAAGTTACTCACAATGCATTTTTATGGAAATTAGAATCGATATACAGAACCGCAAGTTCTCAAGATTTTTTAGCTGTAGTAGCAGGTTTAGAATATACTTTTAGTAACATAGATGGTAATGGTTTAGATATAGGTGTTATTGGGGAGTACTTATACGATGAACGTGATGATTTGGCTTTAAATAGTTTACAAAATGATTTATTTATAGGTAGTAGAATTGCTTTTAATGACACAAAAGATACTTCCATTTTAATAGGAGGAATAATAGACTTAGAAAGATCAAGTAAGATATTTAGTGTTGAAGTTTCTAGAAGAATAGGTAATAGTTGGAAAGCTGAAATTGAAGCTAGAATTTTTAGTTCAATTAGTAATAAAGAACTTATTCTATCAAATTTTAAAGAAGATAGTTTCGTTAAGTTTTCAGTTTCAAAGTTCTTTTAAAAATTCTTATAGAATGAACATGACTAAAAAAGTCGATTGTATATAATTTTTATGTCAGGTTTAAGATGAAATAAAATTCTCGTTTTAATAAATGTTCTTTTAATTAGAAAAACGATGCTCTTAGTATTAATAAGATAGATGTACACAGTTTATCGTATAATTCACTTTTTAAAAAATAAGAAGCACGGTATTAATTTACCATGCTTCTTTAACTAATAATTTTTATTCAGATTCTACCTTGAAAAGCCTCATCTACTGGGGTTTTATAAACATGATTAAATAATTGCTCATTGTTTCTATTCCAATCTCAGAAATAATCCCAGTTATTTTTAGTATAATGCTTATGCCTTTTGAATTTAAATTGGACTATGACCTACTAAAGAAAAAAGGCTAAAATAAATTTGTAGTTAAAATTGTTATTTAACAACCTATTCGTATACAATCCTCTTTTATTTATTTTAATATAAAGTTCAAACCTATTCAATCACCTGTTTTACACTTCCACATTTTAGCATGGCATCGCCGAAATAAGGATTTTGTACTTTTTCTTCTTTACTTAACCAATATGCGCCTTTGTCATTGTTTGCCATAGGGCAAAATTGACTGTACACTTTTTCATTTATTCCAAAGGTTTCGATAGCACTTATTAAATATAAAGACAAATCCCTAAAGTGACTTCTTTGCTCTTTTATATCTACCTCTTTAGAAATTGAATCAACAGTAGCCTTAATTTCCTTTTCAAAAGACATCCATTTTATATGTGTATCGTTCTTTTTTAGTAGTTTCATATCAACTTTGATTAAACTCTTTAAAGTGTTTTTAGCTGCTACAATTACAGTATCGGCATTATCATTAACTAAAGCATCTTTTAATTCAATATAATTATTGAAAACAATTTTTAGCTGTTCTTGAAATTTGGCTGGTACTTTAAGGCGCTGATTTTTTGTGGCACTTATTATATCCTTTCCAAGATGATCTTCATGTCCTGTCATTGTTTTTACACCTTGTTTATTCATCATAGACTTTTTACCTTGTAGTTGTGCAGAAGCATCAACGGTAAAGGTACCATTGGTTACAATTTCGTTTCCATTTATAAGCCCTTCAATAACCTCATATTGTTCTCCTAATTGCTTTCCTATTGTTATTTCTTTCATTTCAAAAATTGGGGCATCAGAATTTGTTTTTAAATAAACCACAGAGCGTTCTCCTGTCCATAATACTGCTGATGAAGGAATCATTAAAAGTTGTTCTTTCTCAGATACTGTATTTTCAATACTACCTTCAACAAACATTCCTGTTTTAAACTCACGTTTTTTATTGTTTAACACAACTCGAAGTTTAACTGTTCTTGTAGTCGAATTAAATGTTGGATCAATAAAATCTACTTTCCTTTGAATTTTTTTATTGGGATAAACATTTGTTGTAACCGTAATGTTTTGCCCTTTTTTAAATAACTCAATTTGATTTTCATACACATCAAATAACGCCCAAACGGTATTTAGGTTTGTTATTTTTAATAAGGCTTGTCCTTGTTTCACATAATCGCCTTGTGCAACTAATTTTTCTGATACAGTTCCTGAAACGGTTGCATATATAGGTAGGTTCTGTTTTACTTTTTGGGATACTTCAATTTCATTAATTTGGGCTTCAGAAATTTTCCAAAGTTTTAATTTATTACGAACGGCTTTATATAATGCAGGCTGCGATTCTTTTATTAAATAAGCTGTTATTAACTCTTGTTGCGCTGCAAATAATTCAGGTGAATAAATGGTAGCTAATAATTGTCCTTTGCGCACTTCTTCACCTGTCGAACCAATATTTAAACGTTCTATTCTTCCTGAAAAATAACTCGCTTGTACTACGTTGGCTTCTTCATTTTCGGCAATCTTTCCGGTCAGCTTTGTTGTAGTGTTTTTACTAATATTATTACCAACAACAGATGTTTGAATGTTTGCCAATGCCATTGCATTTTTAGTTAGCTTAAATTCATTAGCATTTAACCCTTCAGCACTTGTTTCGGCAGGAATTAAATCCATTCCACAAATAGGACAATCGCCAGCTTCGGGTAGCATTATCTGGGGGTGCATTGAACACGTCCACATTTGATTTGTCTTTGCTGTTTCAGAATGATTATGTGCTGTTTTTTCATTGGTTGAATTTCCAAAAAGCATCCACCCTAAAAGTAAACCGGCTACTAATATTCCTGAATAAATTATATATTTCTTCATCTTTATTTATTTTTCCTCTTTAATATTTTCCTTATTGATGGTGAAGTAGTAAACCACAATAAAAAGCCACTTAAAACGGTAATTAATCCTAACAATGAAAAGACTCTTAAAATTATGGTATTAAAATTATCTCTACCTTCATAGTCCATTGTATGTGTCATCCATAAAAAATCAAACAAACGCCAATCTCGATGTCTAACCGTTTGAAATTTTCCATCGTTAATAGACACATAAGCTTTAAGAGCTTCCTCTGTTTGATACGATATTACATAAGCAGGTAGCAGTTTTTTTCTGTACTCATGATGTTTTCCTGCTTCACTAATCTGTTCAATAGAAGCTACATTTAAATCAGTTTTTATATTTAGTTTTGCTATATATAAAGCCTCTTCTTTTGTTATTTTAGTTTTTAAACTTCCATCAATAGCATTGTATAATTGTTCTTTGTTAATCCAGTAATAGGGTAAATTATTAATGTCCCTTAATTCGATAGTATTAACGCCATTTGAAACATTAAGCTGTGATGGACTAATCAGATTGCTAAATGCTTTAGGTACATACTCTAAGTTTTTAAAATGGTCTCCATGAATATCATCAATATCTGTCCAACTAAAGTATAAACCACTAATCGTCCAAAACAAAAACTGAATGCCTAAAAACAACCCCAAATAGCGATGTGTTTTTCTTATTTTTAATGCTATTTGCCTATTTACCATTTTATTGATTTACTTGAAGGCTAAAACTAATTGATACTTTTTCCCAAGCAAGAGACATCGTTCCTGCTGTATCATTAATCTTAATCACTTTATATTTTAAATGCTCAATAATTTCATCAGTAATACTTGGCGTAACTTTAAATCGTAGTACATCATCTTTCTCGTCGTATTCATCTTTTCCATGTTGATCCCAATTTGAATTGAAAATGATTGTCCATTCGTCTTTTGAAGGAATAGTAAAAAAACCATATTTACCTGCGGGCAGTATCTTTCCTTTAATAGTTAGGTCTTTGTTTGTTTCTATCCAAGTAGCCTTGTGTGCACCCGCTTGCCAAACCATATCATAAGCTAACAATCCACCAAAAATGATTCTATTTCTAACACCAGGTGATGAATAATCAATGTGAATGTGTGCATCGCCAATCATGGCCATTTCAGAAGTATGTGGACTCAAAACTTTCTTTTTTGGTGCTTCTTTTTTCTCAGATGTTGTAACATGATTTTCTTGCTCCTTTACATCAGTTTTCTTTGTTTCGTTTTTACAGCCTACAATAAATACAGCTATACATAGTATTGTTAGTATTGTTCTCATTAGTTTATCGTTTTTAAATTTTAATATTTCTTAATCTTAAAGCATTTACAATGACCGAAACAGAACTAAAACTCATTGCTAATGCTGCAATCATTGGTGAAAGCAATAATCCAAATATTGGGTATAAAACTCCTGCAGCAATCGGCACCCCCAATACATTATATATAAAAGCAAAAAAGAGATTTTGCTTTATATTTTTGACCACACCGTGACTTAATTTTTTAGCTTTTACAATACCTTGTAAATCTCCTTTGACTAAAGTTATAGCAGCACTTTCAATTGCAACATCTGTTCCTGTTCCCATTGCAATACCAACATCAGATTGTGCTAAAGCAGGTGCATCGTTAATACCATCTCCTGCCATTGCAACTATTCTTCCTTGCTGTTGAAGTGTTTTTATTTCGTTCAGTTTATCTTCAGGAAGACATTCAGCTTTATAGTTTTTTAGATTTAATTGTTCCGCCACCGATTTTGCAGTATTTTTATTATCTCCAGTAAGCATTATAACTTCTATACCATTATTTTGTAGCTCTTTAATAGCGTTTTGGCTTGTTATTTTAATCGCATCGAAAATAGTAACATAACCTACCGCTTTATTATCTACTGCTATATATGAAACTGTTTTACCTTGCTCTTGTTCAGTAACAACTTTGTTTTTTAAACTTTCAGAAATCGTTATCGCAAATTGTTCTAATAGTTTAGCATTACCTAATGCAATTTTTTTATTTTCGACGGTACCTACAACTCCTTTTCCTACTACAGCTTCAAAATCGTTTACTTTAGTAATTGTAATATTTTTTGATTTACCATAATTTACAATTGCTTCTGCTAAAGGATGTTCACTATATTGGTTTAAGGAAGCTATGTATTTCACTAAAGTTGTTTCTTCTATAGAGTCCGTTGCTATTACTTTTTCAACTGATGGTTTCCCTTCTGTAATTGTTCCTGTTTTATCAACAATAAGGGTATCAACGGTATTCATTTTCTCCAATGCTTCTGCATTTTTAATCAAAACACCAGATTGTGCACCTCTACCAACACCTACCATTATAGACATTGGCGTAGCTAACCCTAGTGCGCAAGGGCACGCAATAATTAATACAGCGATGGCATTTACAAACGCAAAAACATACGTTGGTTCAGGACCAAACAGAGCCCAAACGGTGAATGTAATTAGCGAAACAAGTAATACAATAGGAACGAAATATTTAGCTATTCTATCGGCTAATTTTTGAATAGGTGCTTTTGAACGACTTGCGGTATTCACCATATGAATGATTTGAGAAAGCAAGGTTTCTGAGCCTACTTTTTCGGCTTTCATTATGAACGATTTTGTACCATTGATGGTGCCTGAACTCACATTATCGCCAATTTTTTTATCAACAGGAATAGGTTCGCCTGTAATCATAGATTCATCAATACTACTATGTCCTTCGAAAATACTACCATCAACAGGAATTTTTTCACCCGGTTTTACACGTAATAAATATCCTTGTTCAATTTTATCTATTGCAATGACTTTGTCTTCTCCATTTACTACTAATGTAGCTATTGAAGGAACTAATTTTAACAAGGCTTTTATTGCGCCACTTGTTTGACTATGTGCTCTGGCTTCTAATAATTGCCCTAATAAAACTAATGTTAAAATAACCGTTGTTGCTTCAAAATAAACAAATACGTTACCATCAGCAGTTTTAAAATCTTGTGGAAATACTTCTGGAAATAACATAGCGAACACACTAAATAGCATAGCGATTCCTGAACCAATTCCAATAAGTGTAAACATATTAAGGTTCATTGTTTTTATTGATGTCCAAGCACGTTTAAAGAACATCCAAGTAGCAAAGAATACTACTGGAATTGAGAATGCAAATTGAATCCAATTCCATTGTTTTTGTTCTAAAATAGTATACAACGGATTGTTATCTAGCATTTCAGACATTGCTATTAGAAATATAGGAACAGTAAAAAACACTGCAATCCAAAACTTTTTTAATAGTTTTTTATATGTTTTATCTTCTTCAGAAACATTTGCTTCTAGCGGTACCAAATCCATACCGCAAATAGGGCAAGAACCTGGCTCTTCTTTTATAACCTCAGGATGCATTGAACAGGTAAATTGAGTACTTGAAGAAACGATATTTATTTCTTCGACTAAATCCATTCCGCATACTGGGCAGTCTCTAGGTTTATCATAGGTTTTTTCGCCTTCACATTGCATCGGACAATAAAAAGTTCCAGTCCCTTTTCCCTTTTCTTCTTTTTTTGTTTCTAAATGATGGTGAGGCTCGCCTGATTTATGAATACTATAACTTCCTCCATCATTTTTTAATGCTTCTTGAAATTTTTCAATAGAAATATGTGATTCCGTTTCTATTGTAGCTTCTGTCTTTTCTAAATCAACTGTAGTTTTTAAAACACCTTTCACTTTTGAAAGTGTTTCTTCAACGTGACTGCGACAACCGTTACAGGTCATTCCATGTATGTGATACGTGTGTTTCATTCTTAATGTGTTTTAAATTATAATAGCATCTCTTTCGAGAATAGTTACCTATGAATCATTTACTACCTTTAAAAGATGTCGAAGTTTTAATAAGTTATTTGATGTTAAAATATTAACATTAAGACTCCCATTATTATCATAATAGTATTTTCTATAAATGTTGCTTCTGTCATCGGTAACTTTAAGGCAGTTCCTAAACAGGCACATTGTATCAATTTTTTATCTAATAGTGTTTTTGTTACTCCAATAGTAGTTATACCTAATATAAAGAGTGTAATTATTAAAGCTATGTTTACTTCAAATCGCATTAAGAACATTAATCCTAAAGCAGTTTCTATGAAAGGATAAATCCATCCATAAATAGGAATACGCTTTGCTAATGGATCGTACATTTTAAAAGATTCAGGAAATCCTTTTAAATCTAATATTTTGAAAAAGCTAAACACAATAAAAAACAGGCCCATAAAGTCAAGCATAAATTCGCTCCAATTCCAATTTTTGTAATGCAGCAGCACACTTGTAACTGAGATGTACAGTAAAATAAGTAACAACGGTTTTAGTTGCTGAAGTTTCGTTTTTTCTTCTTTATGAGTAGAAGTAAGTATATTTTTACGCTCTTTTACTGAAAGAGTAAACTTTGAAGGCAAGGCTTTTTGTAATATAGATAATTCAATATGATCACTCATCGTAATAATAGCCTCTTCTTTTTCAAAATTTACTGCTACGTTTGTTATTTCTTCTAAAGTATTTAAATTTTTTTCGATAGATGCTTTGCAACCACCACAAGTCATTCCAGATATTTTATATGTATGTTTCATTATTCCTAATTTAAGTTAGTTTCCAAAATTAACCGTATATAATGGTATCTCTTTTCACAATTTGGT
>CBDTZS010000042.1:0-25202 GCA_965364955.1 uncultured Tenacibaculum sp.
TCGGAGCTGCTTCTGGAAGCACTGGAATTGGTTTTTATATTGCAATTGCAGGTTTAATATTTATGGCAATAGGAACATTATTTAGTTTTATAACCTTACCCGTTGAATATGATGCGAGCAACAGAGCTTTAGCTTGGTTAGAAAACAAGCATATTGTAACCCGTGAAGAGCTAACAGGGTCTAAAGATGCATTAAAGTGGGCTGCAAGAACTTATTTAGTTGCGGCATTGGGTTCTTTAGCAATGCTATTATATTGGGGATTACAAATTTTAGGTGGTAGAGATTAACATCGCAGGTGTTTTAAATTCCATATATAAAACAAAAAAGCTCTCGAAAAATCGAGAGCTTTTTTGTTTTATACTTGGTTCTAAACCTAATCATTCAATTTTAGAACTGCCATAAATGCTTCTTGTGGTATTTCTACATTACCAACCTGACGCATTCTTTTCTTCCCTTTCTTTTGCTTTTCAAGCAATTTACGTTTACGTGAAATATCTCCACCATAACATTTTGCTGTTACATCTTTACGTAATGCCTTGGTTGTTTCTCTTGCAATAATTTTTGCTCCAATTGCCGCCTGAATAGGAATATCAAACTGTTGTCTTGGTATTAGTTCCTTTAATTTTTCAACTATTTTCTTACCTATGGTATACGCATTATCTGCATGTAATAAAGCAGAAAGCGCATCTACTGGTGAACCATTTAATAAAATATCTACACGAACTAGTTTAGATGTTCGCATTCCTATTGGAGAATAATCAAATGATGCATATCCCTTAGAAACCGTTTTTAATCGATCATAAAAATCAAATACTATTTCTGCCAAAGGCATATCAAAAGTTAATTCAACTCTTTCAGTCGTTAAATATGTTTGATTTACTATTTCCCCTCTCTTTTCAATACAAAGTGACATTACTTGTCCTACAAAATCAGACTTTGTAATTATTGATGCTTTTATAAAAGGCTCTTCTACTTTCTCTAATCTCGACGGGTCTGGTAAATCTGTTGGATTGTTTAACAGTACTATTTCCGTAGGGTTTTTCTTCGTATACGCGTGATAACTAACATTGGGAACCGTTGTAATTACAGTCATGTTAAACTCACGTTCTAAACGTTCTTGAATAATTTCCATATGCAACATTCCTAAGAATCCACATCGAAAACCAAAACCTAATGCTGCTGAACTTTCTGTTTGAAACACCAAAGAAGCATCGTTTAACTGTAATTTTTCCATTGAATTACGAAGTTCTTCGTAATCTTCTGTATCTACGGGGTAAATACCCGCAAAAACCATTGGTTTCACATCTTCAAACCCATCAATAAGTTCAGCTGTGGGGTTTTCAAAATCCGTAATAGTATCTCCTACCTTTACCTCTTTTGCTACTTTAATACCTGTTATTAAATACCCTACATCACCTGTTTTCACTTCCTGTCTTACAACTTGTTCTAGTTTTAAAGTACCAACCTCATCAACTCCGTATTCTTTGCCTGTTGACATAAACTTGATACGCTGGTTCTTTTTAATTGAACCATCTATCACTCTAAAATAAGTTTCAATTCCTCTGTAAGAGTTATAAACTGAATCAAAAATTAAGGCTTTTAATGGCGCGTCAGGATTTCCTTGAGGTGGTGGAACTTTAGCTATAACTGCTGCTAAAATATCACCAACTCCAAAACCAGTTTTTCCACTTGCATGAATTACATCTTCTGGCTTACAACCTAATAAATCTACAATATCATCGGTTACCTCTTCAGGGTTTGCCGATGGCAAATCAACTTTATTTAAAACTGGAATAATTTCCAAGTCGTTATCTAAAGCTAAATATAAATTAGAAATAGTTTGCGCTTGAATACTTTGTGCTGCATCTACAATTAACAATGCACCTTCACAAGCCGCAATAGAACGAGATACTTCGTAAGAAAAATCTACGTGACCAGGCGTATCGATTAAATTTAAAATATACTCTTCTCCTTCGTGCGTATATTCCATTTGAATAGCATGCGACTTAATGGTAATACCACGTTCGCGCTCCAAATCCATACTATCAAGTAACTGTGATTTTTTTTCTCTTTCAGTTACAGCTCCAGTATAGTCTAGCAATCTATCGGCAAGCGTACTTTTACCGTGATCAATATGTGCAATAATACAAAAATTCCTAATTTTCTTCATTCGTCGTATTTCTAACCTCTTATGACTGACAAAGATACTTTATTGAAAAACGTTGTACAATTAAAAATTTATTCAATAAAAAATAAAAAGTAACTTTGCAGTATGGTAAGAATTGGAGATATAGAACTTCCTGATTTTCCGCTATTATTAGCGCCGATGGAAGATGTGAGTGACCCACCGTTTAGAGCTTTATGCAAAGAAAACGGTGCGGATGTGGTTTATACTGAATTTATTTCTTCGGAAGGATTGATTCGTGATGCTGCAAAAAGCGTAATGAAATTAGATATTTACGAGAAAGAACGCCCCGTAGGAATTCAAATATTTGGTGCGAATTTAGATTCGATGCTAAAAACAGTAGAAATTGTAGAAAAATCAAATCCAGATATTATTGACATCAATTTTGGATGTCCCGTTAAAAAAGTGGTTTCTAAGGGTGCTGGGGCAGGAATTTTAAAAGACATTGACTTAATGGTTTCTCTTACCGAAGCCATGGTAAAACACACCCATTTACCTGTTACAGTAAAAACTCGTTTAGGCTGGGATCATGATTCTATTAAGATAGTCGAAGTCGCTGAGCGTTTACAAGATGTTGGCTGTGCAGCAATTTCTATTCACGGTCGTACTCGTGCACAGATGTATAAAGGAGAGGCTGATTGGTCGTTAATTTCTGAAGTAAAAAATAACCAAAGAATGCATATTCCTGTATTTGGAAATGGAGATGTTACATCGCCCGAAAAAGCAATGGAAATGCGTGACAAATATGGATTAGATGGCTGCATGATTGGTAGAGCTGCTATTGGTTATCCTTGGTTTTTTAACGAAATAAAGCACTATTTTAAAACTGGTGAATATCTAACAAAACCAACCATTGCACAACGAGTAGAAATGGCTCGTAGGCAATTACAAATGGCCATTGACTGGAAAGGACCTGTTTTAGGAGTCTTTGAAACTAGGAGACATTATACCAATTATTTTAAAGGAATTCCACACTTTAAAGAATACCGAATGAAAATGGTAACTTCTGATGATGCAAAAGATGTTTTTGCTGCTTTTGATGAAGTAGAAGCTACATTTGGGAACATGATTATTCCTGAAGTTGGGTAACCTTATTTTTCAACAAAAGTTTTTGTTATTCTTGAGCTCGCTACTTTAGCTGCAATATAGCCTAGTATTGAAATGGTAAGAATTACAACTAATAAATTCATCCATCTAAACTCAACTGGATATGCTAAACTTTGGGTAATCATAAACAGTCCGTAGCGCTGTTGAATTAACACCAAAAAAACACCTAAAACTACTCCCACAAACATTCCTACAATGGTTAATAAAAATCCTTGTAGGATAAATATTTTTTTTATCTCACCAATACTTGCTCCTAAATTAAATAAGGTTTTAAGATTTTGACGTTTATCTATAATCATCATAATTATCGAACCTATTACATTAAACAAGGCTATCGCTATTATTAATGTGAAAATTAAATATGAAATAAAGTTTTCAGTATTAATCACTTTATAATACAAAGCGTTCAACTGAGCTCTTGTTTGGACTTTAAAAGTATTCCCTAAATTGTTTTGTAAAATTTCTTGAAAATCATCTAAATCAACATCTTGCTTTAACTTAAGCTCAATTCCTGAAATCTGATTTTCATTATAATTCAACAACTTTTGAGCTAAAGACAACTCAGTAAAAACATATTTATTCTGAAATTCTTCCGAACCAGAATATGCTCCTACTATTTGGGTTGATTCTGATCGAAAAGCATTATTAACGTTTACAAATCCCTTTCCTGGTTTTGGAACTAAAATCTGTAAAGGTTCTCCAAAATTCAAAATCCCTAGTGAGAGCTTATATGAAATTCCGTAACCAATAACTGCGGTGTTTTTAAACTCAGGATCAATCCAAGTTCCGATAGTTAACAAAGAGTCTACAGGAATAATATCTTTATAATTATCATCAACTCCCTTTATATAAGCAATATGACTTTTATCTTTATATTTTAAAAAAACACGCTCTTCTACAATTTTTGAAATTGCCTTTATTTCAGTATTCTGAATTAATTTTTGATAAACCTCATCAGAATACTCAAAAGACTTCCCTTTTGCTATTGTTATTTTTATATCTGGGTCAGATGCATTAAGCAAAGAATCGCTAAATGTTCTTAAACCTGAAAAGCCAGATAAAATTACAAACAAAGCCAAAGCACCTATAACAACACCAAAAACGGCAATAAATGTAATTATATTTATTGCGTTTGTGCTTGTTTTAGAAAACAGGTATCTTTTAGCTATGTATAGAGAAAAGTTCAATTATTAATAAATCTTAACTAGCAATGTAAACAAATTTATTAACGTTTTTGGCGACGTGGTAAAACATCTGGATTTTGAATAGGATCTACATCTCCTCCTTTTAAAGATTTATCAATGTTTTCAATATAATCTAAACTATCATCTCCAAAAAACAATAATTCTGGCATTCTTCTTAATTGATGTCTTGTTCTTTTCGCCATTTCATGACGAATTAATGGCGTGTTAGATTTTACACCTTCTACTATTTCGTCTCTTTTATCCGAAGGAAAAACGCTTAAATATATTTTAGCTACTCCTAAATCGGCAGTAACCGAAACTTTAGATACCGATATAATCACCCCCTTCATCCCATCTTGTGCAGCACGTTGTAAAACATCTACCAAATCTTCTTGCAATACTCCTGCAATTTTTCGTTGTCTATTAGTTTCTTCCATGCTGCAAATTTAAGGATAAAATTACGGAGTGTAAATTTTATTTTTTATCGCATACATTACCAAGCCTACTCTGTTTCTAACATTTAATTTAGTAAACAAGCTATCTCGATAACCATCTATCGTTTTTGGGCTTAAAAACATTTTTTCAGCTATTTCTTTATAAGTTAACTCTGAACAAGCTAACTTCATGAAAATCATTTCATTATCTTTAAAATGAACATTGTTTTTTTTATTTTTTCCTGAAACAGAGTCCAATAATAATGTGGTAACATTTCTTGTGTGATAAAAACCATTATCCATCATTTCTAACAATGCTTTTTCTAATATTTCTTTTTGAGTATCTTTAAGTAAGTAACCCACAGCACCTGCTTTTAACATTTTCAAAATCGTATTGTTTGCATCTTCAACCGACAATGCCATAACATGTACATGCGGATGATTTTCAACAACCCATTCTGTAGTTTCAATACCATTCATTATTGGCATATTTACATCTACCAGAACAATATCTGGAATATTTTTGGGAGATGTAGTAAATTTATCAGCAACTTCTTTTCCGTTTTTACAGGTGTATAATACTTTAAATTTATCAAAAGTATTAACCATCCCTTCAATAGCTTGCGACAATAAGGTATGATCATCTACAACGACAACTGAATATTTCATAATTACGTAGGTTAGTTTAATATTTATTATAGGGGGAATGGCTATATTTCTTAAATATAATAATTTATTATTAAACTTGTTCCTTTTTCAGGTTCTGATTTTAATTTTGCTTCTGCATTAATTAGTTTTGCCCTTGCTTTAATATTACGTAATCCTATGCCTTTATACCTTATTCTTTTCATTTCAAAACCAACACCATTGTCTTTGGCTATGATTTCAATTGAATCTTCTTTATAATTAAAAAACACCTCTAATTTAGAACCTTTTGAGTGCTTTATTGTGTTTGAAAAAAATTCTTGTAAAATTCTGAAAATTATAATTCCGTGTTTTGGGTTTATCACTTTTTCTTCACCCGTAACAATTAAACTAGATTCTATATAGTTTAAACGATTAAAACGTTCAACCTCTAACTTTAAAGCCTCTTTTAACTCTATACTGTTAATAAAATCAGGGTTTATTGACTTAGATAAAGCTCTTATTTCAGTTAAGCTTTTTGTGATAGTTTCAGTAATTTCATCAATATTTTCGGGGGAAGCATGTTGCATTTGTATTTTAGCTAAAGTTAAAAGTTGCCCGATATTATCGTGCAACTCCCAACTAATATTTCTTAAAGTTTCTTCTCGTATTTCTATTTGAGCTTCTGCCATTTCTTTTTCAAAACGCTTCTTATTCTCCAACCGTTCAAATAAAAATTTATTTTTACGGCGTTGAAAAACAGTAAAAAGAACTATAACAAATAGCACTCCTAGAACAACTAAAATAGTTGATACAAATACAATTACTTCACTTTCTTCCAACTCCATAATAATCCAATTAAAAAACAACTATGCATTATAATAGTTAATAAATACTGTATTTTATATAAAGATAAAAAACTGCTATTAGGTTTCATAAAATTAAATATCGCCGTTAAAGGCATTGTCCCTAAATAATACAACAATAATCCTGTCGTTATCCAGAAATATATGTTCTTTTTATAATTTAATATTTTTTCGGATAATAAAAATTCTCTTAGATATAACATAAGTACCACCCCAATAAGAGCCGCTCCAAAAACCGGAGCTATAGTATTATATATAATTGTGAACACTCCATTTCCATAATATATGGAGCTAAAAATATAAATCACATTATACAGTAAAAATGATACTCCTATAACTCTTTTTGTTAAAATATTTACTGCCTTGGCTCTATAGAACAGAAATAATAAATTAAACTCAATCAAGCTCATTAAATTATAAAAAGCATTATTATATCCATACTTACTAAATAAAACCCCTATCGTATCAAAAAAAAACATGCAAAAAAGAAAGAGTATAAAATATTCTCCATTTTCAATCCCTAGTCTTTTCTTTAAAAAAGCATATAGAAGAAATGATGTAATAGCTAAAAAAAAACCTATATAAAATAATTTATCCATAAAAAACTAATACGGAGGCTGTAAAACGCCTTTATTTCCTGCACCACTTAATTCACTTCCTTGTAAAGAAAAACTAATAAACCCAGCTTTGTTTTGTTTTAATACTTTCCTAGTATAATTGTAATCTTTTCTTTTCCCTGCTTCAAAATCCTCTACAGTATTGTAAATCCAATTATATCCATTTAAAGCTAACATCTCTTTAAATGTAACTAATCTACCTTGCTCTGCAGACTGCACGGGGTCAAAGGCTATTTGTTTACCGTCGATAGTTGTCGTAGGCATATAAATTAAATCTTGATAGCTTTTTCCAGTACCATTATAGTTTGGCTTTGCAGCAGAAATAAAGCTAATGCCAGTAATATCTATTTGAACTTTACTACTTAAGTTTTTAATGCGCCCTAAATATTTTTGAAATTGAGTGAAATTAAAAGTATTAATACGAGAATCTTCGTACCCTAAAGCTTTCTCTAAAGGAGCTATTCTAGTCGTATCATAATCCTCTAACATTGCAACGATTTCTTTGTAATTAAGCATTTCTGGTGTTCTCCCTTCATCTGCATAACAAAAAGTACCTTCAGTAATTTTCGCTACCCTATCTTCATGGTCGCATATACATTTGTGCTTTTCACACGAAGTAATAAAACTCATTGTAAAAACAATAATTAATAATTGTAGTAGGTTAGTTTTTTTCATTTTAAATTAATTTTAAATTTATCTTTAAATATAGGTGGTTATTTTTTAATTAAAAAAACTACTTAAAATTTTTCTTGTTATAGCCTACTCTTACAGGCAGTTAACTAATATTGAATATTTTAATAAACAGGAAAAACACCCTAACCTTTTAAATGAAAAAACTAATAAATTTTTACTTTTCTTTATTCTAATCCAAAAAGAACTATCAATAAATCGCAATAAAAAAAGCTCACAAAAAATGTGAGCCTTATTCTTTTCATAAAAATACAACGTATTAATATGGTGGCTGCAGAACACCTTTATTACCCACAGGACTCTCTTCATCAGTAGTTTCACTTCTTTTTAATAAATTTTGTTGTATTTCTTTACTAACAGATTTTCTGTTTTCATAATCTTCATTACTATCATACACCCAGTTATATCCATATTCGAATAGCTTTTCTTTCATTGTAATTATTTCACCTTGCTTAGAAGCATCTATTGCAAAAGCAATATTTTTTCCATTAATCTCAGTCGTTGGCATAAACATTACAGTTTGATAATTAGGAGTACCATGTGCAGTTGTTTCGGGATATGATGCAGATACTATATTTATTCCTGTTAATTTTATTCCTTTTTCTTCAGATGCCTTTTTCATATAATTTAAATAAGTTTCTAAAGTCTCAATAGTAAAAAAATTAATACGAGTATCTTCTCTCCCTAAAGCTTTTTCTAAAATTGGCTTTCTGGTTTCGTCATAATGTTCTAACATCGCTGCCATTTCTTTATACATTAACAAGTTTTGTGGCTTAGCTGTTTTAATTGTTTCTTCTGATAAAATACTATCAGTTTTATCTTGACTACAAGATAAAATACTAGCAATACTGATAGCTGCTAGCAATAAAATTTTTGTTTTTTTCATAGTAAATAATAATTTTTAATTAATATACTCTCAAATGTAGCCATAAAGTTGCTTTAAAAAAATGACATTTGTTTTAGTATTTTTACCAAATGAATAAAATAGAACATATTGGTATTGCTGTAAAAGATTTAGAAAAATCAAATAAATTATTCGCGTCTCTTTTCGGTGAGCCACATTATAAAACTGAAGAAGTAGCTAGTGAAGGAGTAAAAACTTCTTTTTTTAAATCTGGCCCTAATAAAATTGAACTATTAGAAGCAACTAAACCCGATAGCCCAATCGCTAAATTCATCGAGAAAAAAGGAGAAGGAGTTCATCATATTGCTTTCGCTGTTAGCGATATAAAAGCAGAAATAAAACGTTTACAAACAGAAGGTTTTACGGTATTAAATGAAACTCCTAAAAAAGGAGCAGACAATAAATTAGTTGCCTTTTTACACCCTAAAACGACTAATGGTGTTTTAATTGAATTATGCCAAGAAATGGAATAACCTCCATATATAATAACTCCTAAATATTTGTATCTTGCAGAGCCAAAAAACGTGTATTAAATAATGACAACCTCTTTCGATTCTTTTCAAAAACGACGCTTACAATCGTCTTATATATCTGTAGTCGTAAGTATTGCATTGGTACTTTTTATGATTGGCGCATTAGGTTTAGTTTTACTAAAATCTACCAAAGTTGCAAATCACTTTAAAGAAAAAGTGGTAATGACACTCTTTTTAAAAGACGATGTAACTGACAAACAAATAAAAAAATTTAAAGCTACTTTAAAAAAAGAAAAATACACTAAAAATGTTATTTACATTACAAAAGGGGAAGCTGCTAAGACATACAAAAAAGATTTAGGTGAAGATTTCTTAAAGTTTTTGGGAGACAACCCTCTTAAAAACGGAATTGATATTTATTTAAAAGCTGACTTTGTTACTCCTGAAAAAATGGATGAGATAGAAAAGTCTTTTGAAAAAAATAAATTTATAGCAGAAGTAAATTATAACAAACCTTTGGTTGAATTACTGACAGAGAATATTCAAAAAATTGGTTTTTGGCTCTTAGTTTTAAGTGGGTTTTTCGGGTTAGTTGCAATTATTTTAATAAATAGTTCTATTCGATTATCTATCTATTCAAAAAGATTCAACATTAAAACCATGCAAATGGTTGGCGCTACAAAAAGTTTTATTCGCAAACCTTTTATCTGGCAAAGTATTAAATTAGGGCTATTAGGAGCTGTTATTTCTTTATGTGGATTAGCATTTGTAATTTATTACATTAACGAATACATACCAGCTTTAGAACTATTAACCGACTATATTCCCTTAGCATATGTAACTGGAGGCGTTTTATTTATTGCTTTTTTTATCACATGGATAAGTACATTTTTTGCCACACAACGTTTTTTAAATTTACAAACTAACGATTTGTATTACTAATATTTTATGAAAAAAGACACGACATCTAACCAAGAATTTTTATTCGGTAAACGAAATTATATTATCATGCTAATTGGTTTAGCAGTTATCGCTTTAGGCTTTGTTTTAATGGCAGGTGGCGGAAGTGACGACCCTAATGTATTTAACCCTGAAATTTATAGTTGGCGAAGAATTCGTTTAGCTCCAACCTTAGTAATTATTGGTTTAGGTATTGAAATTTATGCTATTTTAGCCAACCCTAAAAAATAGGCATGAACTTATTAGAAGCGATTATTCTTGGAATCATTCAAGGTCTTACCGAGTTTTTACCAGTATCATCAAGTGGTCATTTAGAGTTAGCCAAAGCCATTTTAGGAGACACATCTGTTCCTGAAGAAAGCTTAACTTTTACAGTGGTTCTGCATTTTGCAACTGCATTAAGTACCTTGGTTGTTTTTAGAAAAGAAGTTGCTGAGATTTTCAAAGGATTGTTCCAATTTAAATGGAATGAAGAAATGAAATTTTCATTAAAAATTATCATTTCTATGATTCCCGCAGTAATTATCGGGTTATTATTTGAAGAACAATTAGAATCTTTTTTCGGTGGAAAAATACTATTCGTAGGTATCATGTTATTAGTTACTGCTGTATTGCTATTATTTGCTGATAAAGCAAAAAACACGAACAAAGAAGTTTCTTTTAGCAACTCATTAATTATAGGGATCTCACAAGCTATTGCAATGTTACCTGGTATTTCTCGCTCAGGAGCAACGATTTCTACCTCTGTTTTATTAGGTATTGATCGCAGTAGAGCTGCCCGTTTCTCATTTTTAATGGTAGTGCCTCTTATCTTCGGAAAAATAGTAAAAGATTTTCTTAGCGGAGATATTAACTTTCAACCTTCTGAAATCGCACCAATATCAGCAGGTTTTATAGCTGCATTTCTTGCTGGTTTAGTCGCTTGTAATTGGATGATTGCTTTGGTTAAAAAAAGCAAATTATCATATTTTTCTATTTACTGTGCTGTTGTAGGTCTAATAGCAATCGGATACTCTTTATTAAACTAATATGAAAACTGAAGAAGATTACAAGAACGGTCAAGTTTTATTAATTGATAAACCTTTAGAATGGACTTCCTTTCAGGTTGTAAATAAATTACGTTGGCATATTCGTCAACGTTTTGATATCAAAAAAATAAAAGTTGGACATGCTGGGACTTTAGATCCTTTAGCTACTGGTTTACTAATTATTTGTACAGGAAAAAAAACTAAAATAATTGATACATATCAAGGTCAAATAAAAGAATATACCGGGACTATTACTTTAGGAGGAACAACACCTAGTTATGATTTAGAAACTGAAATAAACGAAGTTTTTTCTACAGAACATATTACCGAAAAATTGATTCATGAAACAACCAAACAGTTTACGGGCATAATTCAGCAAAAACCCCCTATTTTTTCAGCAATTAAAAAAGAAGGCGTACGCTTATATGAATTAGCAAGAAAAGGAGAAACCACCGAAATAAAAACAAGAGAAGTTACCATTCCTGTATTTGAAATAACCAATATTACAGATAATAATGTTGATTTTAGAGTTGTTTGTAGTAAGGGAACTTACATTCGTTCGTTAGCATACGATTTTGGCGTAGCCTTAAACTCAGGAGCTCATTTATCTGCTTTAAGAAGAACTAAAATTGGCGATTTCCATGTTGATAATGCATTAAGTGTTGATGAATTTATAAAATCTTTAGAAGTGGAATAGTTTTTGATTTAAAAGATCAAAAAAATCTCTTGCTTTGAAAAAAATATTCCTTTTTGCATTATTTATTCTTTTAAACATAACAGTAAACGCTCAAAACAATAGTCATCCTTTTTTTACAGGATCTATAAGTACGACTTTTGGAATAAATCAAAAATATAAACTTAGCGAAGAAGGGAATGGTCCTTTTATAACACCTAAATCAATTTTACTAAGAACCGGGTTTGGGTATCAATTTAACAACCGCTGGGCTTCGAGTATTAATGCTGGTTATGACCATCACTTTTCTTATTCAATTAATTCTATTCCAATATTTGCTAGTTTAAGATACAACTTTATTGAAAAAAGTAGTAGTGCTTATTTTATAGAAAGTAGTTACGGACAAATGTTTCGTTTATCTGATAAATTTTCTAATGGAGATTATTATAAAATAGGCCTAGGCATTATGTCTTTAAGCAGTAATAGGTGGAACGGATTGATTCGTTTAGATTTTCACCAAAAAAAAATAGCGCAATTTAAAAGCGGTAATTTAAACAGTATTTCTTTAGGTTTTGGATTTACTTTTCTTTAAAAATCGGCTATACCAACTTTCAGAAATTGGAACTTCCCAGTGATTTTCTAATTCTTGTTTTGTTTCAATTAAATTGTCAAAAACAATCGTTTTTTCTGTTACAGCCTTGTTTTTAATTAACTTTTTAAAGTCTTTTAATTCTTTATACTGTGTATACTCACCTTGCTTAAAGCACACGTTCATTCTGTCTAACAACTCAACGTTATACACTTCTTGTAATTGTAAAATAAAAGCAACTTGTTTATCAATGTCAGCATTTAATAATGCAGTATTTCCTTCTGCTGAAAAAATAATAAAACGAGTGTATTTTAGTTCAAATGACGCTTTAAAACTTTCATCATCCTGTTTCCATCCTTCTACAAAAATTTTCAACTTCTCGTTTAACTCATCAATTTCCTGAGGGTAAAACTTTCTACTTGATGGATAAATCCAAACTTTAGCTTCCTCTGATAATGTACTGAAATCTACTAACATAATTATTCTTTCTGATTGGCAAATATACAGAAAACAAAATCCCTTTCTCAATAATGAAAAAGGGATTTATTTTATATAAAAAAACAATAATTATTTCAACAATGAAACAATATTTTCTTGAACATTCTCCCCTTTATTTTTGTTATACCAAACTTGTAAATCTTTTTTAAATTCAGCATCCAAACTTCCATACTCACTTTTATAATCAACAACCATTTTTGTTGCTACAGTTGGCCTTGGACCCCAAGTATTAATCACTTCGTTTTTCTCATCTAAGGCTATCAATTTAGGTATAGACCTACCACCATTGGTTAAGAATTTATCCATCAACTCAATATTTTCATCTCTAAGAACCAATTTCAATTTTATATTAGAATTTTCTTCAGCGATTTTATTGATAACTGGTAAATTTTGAGCCGCATCACCACACCAACCTTCTGTTAAGACTAACCACGTTTGAGGCTCTTTTATATCTTTAAGTTTCGCGATGGTTTCTTCTGAAATTTTTATAGTTTTATCTAAACGTTTCATTCGTTTATCATTTAACAAACTATAATTTAACAAATCATCAGATTGAGTTAAACCTGTTGATTTTCCTTCAGCTAGCAATTCTTTTACAAGGTTTCTATATTCTGAATATGAAATGGCTTTTCCTAAACTATTTTCTATAATTTCTTTCATCTTAATAATCTTATTGATGCAAATATATTTCTTCCTATTTAAACCCAAGGCAACTTAAGTTACATAGTGAAAACGGAATACTATAGACGAAACTAAATTTGAAAACTTACATTTATTTCTACTTCTGAGTTTCTTCCATTTTTAAGCTCTCAATAATATCTTTAGACATCGATGCTAAATCGAATTCATGTCTCCATCCCCAATCTTTTCTTGCCTGAGAATCATCAATAATTTGAGGCCAACTATCAGCAATATCCTGTCTAAAATCAGGTTTGTAGGTAATCGTAAAATCAGGAATGTATTTTTTAATTTCAGCAGCTATTTCTTTTGGAGTAAAGCTTATTGCTGCTAAATTATAAGAAGTTCTTGTTTTTATTTTCTCTGCATCAGTTTGCATTATTTGAATTGTTGCATTAATAGCATCATTCATATACATCATTGGCAAACGAGTGTTTTCGGATAAAAAACACTCAAAAGTCCCTTTTTTTAAGGCATCGAAATAAATATCAACTGCATAATCTGTTGTTCCTCCTCCGGGTAAAGTTTTCCAACTAATAATACCAGGGTAACGAATACTTCTTACGTCTACCCCGAATTTTTCGTGGTAGTAATTACACCAATGT
Organism: uncultured Tenacibaculum sp.; assembly: GCA_965364955.1. GTDB lineage: Bacteria > Bacteroidota > Bacteroidia > Flavobacteriales > Flavobacteriaceae > Polaribacter. The sequence goes on from CBDTZS010000042.1 coordinate 14,116, forward strand.
TCACCTGCAACCTTACTTATTCCGTAAACTGTTGAAGGCTCCATTATTGTTTGTTGAGGCGTATTTATTTTAGGCGAAGTAGGTCCAAATGAAGCCATTGAACTAGGCCAATACACTTTTTTAATATGTTTTTCTCTAGCTAATTCTAAAACAGCCAATAAAGATGTCATATTTAAATCCCATCCTTTTAGCGGGTGCTTCTCTGCTGTTGCAGATAACATTGCTGCCATTAAATACACCTGAGTTACTTTATATTTCTGAAGTACTTCAAAAATTCTTTCTTTGCTCGTAGCATCAATAATTTCAAAAGGGCCAGAATTCATCATTTCTTCTCCTCCTTCTCTAATATCCGAAGCGATTACATTATCGATTCCGTATAGAGAACGTAGCTTTTGAGTTAGTTCTGTTCCAATTTGCCCGCAAGCACCTAAAATTAATATAGTATCATTCATTCTTAAAAGTTCAAAAATATAGGATTGCAAAGTTATTAAATTTCATAATTCGTAAAAAATATTTCTACTTTTTTAATTATCAACAAAATAACAACATAAACAACTGATTACAAACTTATAATTTTCTTCTTATACATTAACCGAGTAAAATATGTACTTTTATCCTTTCAATTTTTTATTAATGAAATACTTTTTATTAGTTTTATTTTCTTTTTTATTGACAACCATTTCTTGTAAAAAAGAAACTACTCAAAAAGATGTTGCTGTTCAAAAAACAGGCATGGATGCTTTGGTTAAACATTCGAAACGCACTCAGTTAGATGAAGCTTCTACTAAAGAGATAAAAAAATGGAAAGAGTACTTTATAACAAATGATTTTATACAACAACTTGAAAACATAACCCCTACTGAGGCCTTAAACAATGCTTTAGAGCTAAAAACATTAACCAAACAACTAAAAGATAGTTTAAATATAAAAACACTTCAGACGCCTGCTTTTAGGGCTCGTGTGAATGTTTTTGAAAATGAAGTGTTAAGATTAGCTGATATGACTTACATTCCATCAATTACGTCAAAAGAAGTGAGTACTCAAGTAGCAAAAGTATTAGCTCTTTTTGGAAGTATGAACAACAAAATAAATACTGTTTATACTAAAAAACGATTTGATAAAGCAATAAAATTAGATAGCCTTTTTGATTTTAAATAGCATTTATAGCCTCGTACACCAAGTTACTTTCAAAACCTCTATACAATAGGTAATCAGCTATTTTCTTTTTCCTTTTAAATAAATTTTCTTCTGTTACTAATTTATTTTTTTTCGCTACCAACTCATATAACGTAGCAATATATTCTTGTTCGTCGATTTCTTTTAAAGCTGTTTTAATATTATAGGCAGATATGTACCGAAACTTCAACTCTCTTACAATTCGTTGTTTTCCCCATTTTTTAATTCGAAATTTCCCCCTAGCAAAGCTTTTAGAAAATCGTTCTTCATTTAAAAAATTATCTTTTAGTAAACTTAGGAGAATCATTTCCCTAGCCTCTGGAATTAAATTATATTCCTTTATTTTATTTTCAACTTCTTTATGACAACGATCTTGGTAAACACAGTAGTGCTCTATCTTCCTTTTAATTTCATTTACAGTAAAAACCTTTTTAGTCATCTAACAAAAATACAAATCCTATTTCCATTTATTTAAAAAAGAAAGTACCTTTTCTTTATAACTAGCCCCGATTGGTATTTCTACTGAATTCACTTCAATATCACTCATTGTAAATGCAGATATCTTGTTTGTATTAATAATATAAGACCGGTGAATTCGTAAGAATTTTTTATCTACTAATTCGGCTTCTATTTCTCCTATTTTATATTTCGCTACAATCCGTTTATCGTTTGTTGTGTGTATTTTGATGTAATCTTTTAAACTCTCAATAAATATTATTTCTTCTATTTTTATTTTATGATGTTTGTTTCCTGATTTAACAAGTAAAAAATCTTCTAAGCTATTTTCTTCTCTATGAGACACAATCACTTCCTTTTTTTCTCTCAAAAAACGATCAATCGATTTAAAAAAACGTTCAAATGTTATTGGTTTTAATAAATAATCGACAACCTCTAAATCATAACTTTCTATTGCATAATCTCTATATGCGGTTGTAAAAATTGTTTTTGGAGGATTCTTAAGTGTTTTCAAAAAATCGATTCCTGTAATATTTGGCATTTTTATATCTAAAAACATCAAATCAATTTGTTGTGTATTTATAATTTCAAATGCTTTTAATGCATTATTACATGTTGCAACTACCTCTAAAGCATCAATTTTAGAAATATGATTTTCAATTAACCGAATAGCCAAAGGCTCATCATCTACTAACAAACATTTTACTTTCATAAATTAATTTTGATTGATATTTAATACTACCGTAAAGATACTTTTAGAACAATTTATATCCAAACTATAATTGTCTTGATAAATTAAATCAAGTTGCTTTCTAATATTAGTAAGTCCAATATTTTCTTTATTTTTTGATTGATATTCCTTTGAGATAGTATTTGAAATCTTAAATACAAATTCTTTTTGATCATTAGAAATATGTATATCAATTTTTGGTGAACCACTATCTTCTCCTGACCCATGTTTAAAAGCATTTTCTACTAATGACAATAAAATTAATGGTGGAATTTCAGCATCATTCTCAATAATAGTTATAAATGAAACTTGTAATCGATCATCGTACCTAAGTTTTTCTAATTCTATATAGTTTTTTAGTAGTTCAATTTCGCTAGAAAGTGACACAAACTTACCATTACATCGGTATAATACATGATCTAATATTTCGGAAAGCTTACCTATAGAAACAGATGTTTTAGCCGAATTATCTACTGATAATGAGTATATATTATTTAAAGTGTTGAATAAAAAATGTGGATTCAACTGCGCTTTTAATGTTTTTAATTCATTTTCTATTTTTTCCTTTCCTAACACCAATTCTTTTTCTTTTATCTTTTTATACTCCATAAAATATTTTACAGAAAGAAAAATCAATGCCATTGAATATATATTTGGCGTATAATAGAAAAATAATTTCTTCCAATCTGTTAAAATTTCTAAAAGAGATTCTTGTGTGAAAACGCCTTTTCTCACTAACGTCTCGCCTACATGTACAACTAAAGTTCTATTCAATGCTGCTAATAAATAAGTTCCTAATAAAAACAAAACAATTGCTTTTGTATATTTTTTTTTCAATAAAAAATCTGGAATCACATAATAGGCTAAAAAATAAGAGGTGATTATTTGTGGAATTGTGTGACATAAAGACATTACAAAAGTTCCTGTAAAAGTAAAATCATCGAGGTACTTAAGAGAGTCTTTCGGGAAATCTAACACAAAAAAAGTGCACCAAAATAGCACGTGCTGTAATACTCTTTTTTTTTGAAAAAAGGTAATAATGGTTGTTGTTGTAATCATATCTGTAAATATATAAATAGCATAATCAATTATAACCACGAATCGACAAATCAACTTTTCTTCCCCCTAAACGCAACATTTCAACTACTAAACAAGTCTTTTAAATTAGAAAAGGTACAAACGTCGACTTTTCACGCATGTTTGTCTATTATTAAAATACCACATTATAAACTAATTCATATTTGCATCATAATTCAAACACTAAATAAAAATGAAAAAAATAATATTCACTCTTTTGCTATTAAGCACCATGCATTTATCTGCCCAGATAACACTTACTGGTAAGGTCGTTGAAAAAAACACGAAGCAACCTTTAGAATTTGCTACTATAATTTTAACAAACCCAACAACAAACATACTTATTACAGGAGAATCTACAAATAGCAAAGGAGAATTTTCAATCAAAATTAAAAAAGGAAACTATAATATTAAAGTTGAATTTATTGGTTTCAAGAACCATTTAATAAACAACATCTCTCTTACTAAAAATCATTCGATACAAACCATTCTTTTACAGGAAGATTCTCAAGCGTTAGATGAAATAGAAGTTATTGCAGAAAAGTCTACTGTAGAATACAAATTAGATAAACGCGTTTTTAATGTTGGAAAAGATTTAATTTCAAAAGGAGGTTCTGTAAATGATATTTTAAATAACGTTCCTTCTGTTAACGTAGACATAGAAGGTGCTGTTAGTTTACGAGGAAATTCGAATGTTCGTGTATTAATTAACGGAAAACCTTCTGTTTTAACCGCAAATGGTGGTTTAGAATCTATTCCATCAGAAAGTATAGAAAAGGTAGAAGTAATTACGAATCCATCAGCAAAATACGATGCTGAAGGTACTGGGGGGATTATCAATATTATTTTAAAGAAAAATAAGAACGGTGGTTTTGGTAGCTCACTTCAATTAACTACAGGAATCCCTGATAATCATCGTATAAATTATAACATAAACTATAAGAAAGAAAAATTCAATCTGTTTTCTAATATTTCATATAATTATAGGTCTTTTGACGGAAATGGATATTTGAACAGAACTAACTACATTAATAACGCAATTACTTCTTTTTCAAACAGAACAACAAACATGAATAGAAGTCGTCGTACTTTTAATTTGTACTTCGGAAGTGATTATTATATAAATGATAAAAACACACTAACATTAAGTTATTACTACAGACATAACACAAGTAAAAACACTGTTGATTATACTTTTAATTTCTTGGACAACTTACAACAGTTAGATAATGTTCTTACTTCTAAAGAATCATACAGAGAACCTCAAAAAGCAAATCAAATTGAACTAAACTATGTAAAAACATTTGCTAAAAAAGGACAAAAATTGACTTTTAATTTTCAATATGACTTCTGGAATGATGATGAGAACGAATCGGTTGAAGAACAACAACAATTTCCAACAACCTCAGCAATAAACTTATTAAAAAGTAGAGATATAGAAAGCAGCAAAGATTTTTTATTTCAATCTGACTTTAAATTACCTATCACCAAAAAATCACATATTGAAATGGGTATAAAAGGTGAAATCAGAAATATTGATAGTGATTACAAAGTATGGGACAATGCTGTTTTAATAGATAGTTTAGATAATTTATTGAAATACAACGAACGCATTTACGGAGCGTACGTTCAATACGGAAATAAAGAGAACAAATTACAATATTTATTTGGCTTACGTGCTGAATATGCGAATACAGGAAGTACTGACAGGAAAAATCAATTTAAAACTAGTAAAAATTACACCGATTTATTTCCAACGGCACATTTAACTTATAATTTTAACGATGCAACAAATATGCAATTAAGTTATAGTAGAAGAATAAGGCGTCCTAGTTTTTGGCACCTGAATCCTTTTGGAGGGATTTCTGATCGAAGAAACATTCGTGTTGGTAATCCAGATTTAAACCCAATGTACACAAACTCTTTCGAGTTAGGTTTCCTAAAACGCTGGAGTAAATTCACCTTTAACCCATCGGTTTATTATCAAAAAACAACAAATGTATTTGAGACATTTGTAACACCAAATACAGCTGGAGCATTAATTTCAAAACCTATTAATTCTGGGACTGAAAATAGACTTGGAGTAGAATTAGCTATTCGATACTCTCCATATAAATGGTGGCGTTTATCTAGTGAATTTAACTATTATTCTTTTGATCAAAGAGGTCTTTATACAGTTGATGATAGCACATGGTCTACGCGTTTAAATTCTAGAATGAAATTTTCCAAATTAACTGTTCAATCTAGTATTAATTACAGTGGAGAAAGACAAAGCGGGCAAATATTCACCGAAGCTCAATACAGAGCAAACATAGGGGTTAGTAAAGATTTTTGGAGTGATAAAGCAACCGTTACTTTAAACATGAACAACATCTTAGATTCAAGAGTTCGTAAACAATTAATTACAGGTGAAAATTATACGACAAATGTATATAACAGACCTATTGGTAGGTTTACGTCTATAACTTTCACATATCGATTTAATAGAACTAAAAAAGATAGAGATCGTTTACCTGATTAATTATCTAAATTTCAATAAAAAAGGGATAAAAACATTAAGTTTTCATCCCTTTTTTTATTATTTATTTATTTTACATTAAGCCATTTTAACTCGCAACCACATTTTAAAACGTGTAACTAAGTAGAACAATATTGGTACTACTATTAAAGTTAAAAAAGTTGCTATTAATAATCCGTAAATTACAGTCCATGCTAATGGTCCCCAAAAGACTACGTTATCTCCTCCAAAATAAATATGAGGATTAAACTCACTAAATAACGTAAAGAAATTAATATTTAAACCTATCGCTAACGGAACCAACCCTAATATTGTTGTAATCGCTGTTAGTAAAACAGGTCGTAAACGAGCACTTCCAGCTTTAACAATACTTTCAAATAAATCCTCTTTACTTAAATAATCGTTTTCAGCAATTCCAATAGACAATTTTTTCCTATTTATTAATAATTCGGCATAATCTAGTAATACAACTCCATTATTCACCACAATTCCTGCGAGAGAAATAATTCCCATCATTGTCATCATAATTACAAATGACGCTCCTGTAACTACTAGTCCACCGAAAACCCCAATGAAACTCAAGAAAATCGCCAACATAATAATTCCTGGTTTCGAAACTGAATTAAATTGAAAAATTAAAATGAAAAATATTAATGCTAAACCAGTAAAAAATGCTCCTACTAAGAATTTCATTTGCTTCTCTTGTTCTTCTAGTTGACCTGTATAATCAATTTTAATTCCTTTAGGTAAATTTTTAAAGTTTTTCATTTCTTCTCTAATTTTACCAACAACAGCTCCAGCATCAGTTTCTCCCGGTGCTAATGCAGAATAAATAGTTACAACACGTTTTAATTTTTTGTGTTTTATAGCACTAAAACCAGAATTGTTCTTTTGGGTTGCAACTGCAGAAACAGGAATTTCCTTTACTTTACCAGAAGCCATGTCTCTAAAAGTAATATTCTGATTAAAAATGGCACTTTTATTATACCTATCCTTTTTATTAAAACGAACGTAAATATCGTAATCTTCTCCCCCTTCTTTATAAACACCTGCTTTATTACCGAAAATAGATGCTCTTAATTGCTGTCCCACTTGACCAGTAGAAACACCTAGCTCACCTGCTTTTTTACGATCAACAATAACCTGCATTCCTGGTTTATCTCTATTTACATCAATTTTTAATTCATCAATTTCAGAAATACTTTTTGTGTTAATGAAATCTCGCATTCTTTCAGCAGTGGCAATTAACTCTTTGTAATCTTCCCCTTTAATTTCAATATTAATAGGAGAACCTACAGGTGGTCCGTTGGCATCTTTTTCTACAGAAATTAATACCCCAGGATAAATACCTACCAATGCAGTTTGTACTTTTTGACGTAATAACTCACTATCTAAACCTCTTCTATATTTATATTCTCTCATAGAAGCAGTAATCTTTCCTTTATGCGGCATTTCTGCAGCAGAACCCATATCTGTTTGTGGGTTTCCAGCACCAGCCCCAACTTGCGAAACAATACTTTCTATCATAAAGTTATGATCACCATCCATATAGTCTTTACTATATAAAACATCAGATACCTTCACTTCAACTAACTTCGTTATTGCATTTGTTTTTTCAATATCAGTTCCTTCCGGATATTCGATATATACGATAATTTGGTTAGGTTTATTATCTGGAAAAAACTCCACTTTTGTTCTTTGGGTCCCTAAAGACCAACCAAAAGCTCCAAAAGCAGCAAATAACAATACAAAAGTCATTAGAACTAATACATAAGGTCTCCACCCTGATAATGCGCTTTTTAATTGTCTCTCATACCATTTTTCCAATCTTGGTAATACCTTGTTTTGAAAACTATTTGCCCAACCTCTTAAAAATAATCTGTAAACCCACAACATGATTGCAGTAAAAATCATTAAAGTTCCTAATGCTCTATATGCTCCACCTGTTAATAGAATTAACACTCCTATAACCGTCATTACACTTGTCATGATAATGATTCTCTTTACAGGCATATCTTTATCCTCTACACTCATAAACTGAGATACCAATACTGAGTTAAAGAAAATTGCAACGAATAATGATGAACCTAATACTGTTGATAAAGTAATTGGTAATAAAATCATGAAATCTCCCATCATTCCTGGCCATAAACCTAACGGAATAAATGCTGCGACTGTAGTTGCTGTAGAAATAATAATTGGAAATGCAATTTCTCCAATTCCTTTCTTAGCAGCTTCAATCCTACTCATTCCTTCTTGATCCATTAAACGATATACGTTCTCTACAACTACAATACCGTTATCTACCAGCATTCCTAGTCCCATAATCAATCCGAAAAGAATCATCGTATTCATTGTATATCCCAATAAGTTCAAAATCATTAAAGACATAAACATTGACATAGGAATCGCGAATCCAACAAAAATAGCATTTTTAAACCCTAAGAAAAACATTAGGACAACCACTACTAAAATAACTCCAAAAATAATATTATTAACCAAATCATCTACCTGACCAATTGTTTTTGGAGATTGATCATTTGCAATCGTCACTTTTAAATCTTTTGGAAAATAATTATCAACAGCATCATCTACAATTAATTGTATCTTCTCTGCTGCAGCTACCATATTTTTTCCTGCACGCTTTTTAACATCTAACATTACAACCGCTTTTCCTTTTTCTCTTGCGTACGTTGTTTTGTCTTTATCTTTAAAAGTAATTGTTGCTACATCTTTTAAATAAATAGGATTGTTAAATTCTGATTTAATTACAAAGTCTCCCAATTCTTTAGGTTGATCTATCTCTCCAATAATTCGAATAGTTCTCCTCTGTCCGCTTGCAATAAAATTACCAGCCGACATCGTTACATTTCCATTATTAATTGCAGAAGTAATATCATTAAAACTAACTTTAGCAGCCATCATTTTATAAATATCTACAGCAACCTCTACCTCTTTGTCTTGAGCTCCCCTAATGTCAGCTTTTTTAATCTCAGGTAAATCTTCTATTTCATCCTGTAAGTATTCACCAAATTCTTTTAATTTATACACAGGATAATCTCCTGAAATATTAATATTTAAAATTGGCATCTCTTCAGACATACTTAAATCGAAAACATTTGGCTCTACCTTAGCGCCATTAAACGTTGGCCAATCTTCACTTGATGTTTCTGTATCTATTTCGTCTTTTACCTTCTGTTTTGCCAGCTCTACAGAAATATTTTCGTCAAACTCAATAATTACCATTGAGTAATCTTCTTGAGAAGTAGAAGTAACTTTTACAACATTACTTACTGTTTTTACCTTATCTTCTAAAGGGTCAGTTATCAGCTTCTCGATATCCTCAGCAGTATTTCCAGGATACACAGTACTAATGTATATTTTAGTTTCTTTTACCTCTGGAAAATTTTCTCTAGCCATACTAAAATAAGCAGTAATGCCATAGAAAAACAACACACCCATTATTACATAAATGGTTGTTTTATTACTAATTGCCCAAGATGATAGCCCGAATTCTTTATTGACTTTTTTCTTTTGTTTATCAGTCATTTTTATCTTTTTTTTCCCTTCTACAAAAAGTAGAAAACGATGTTTTTATTGAACGAGATTCCTTTGTATTACAGGAATAATAGCTATTTTTAGTTTTTAACTTCTACCTTTTGACCATCATTTACACTACGCGCTCCTTCACTAACAATTTCTACTCCAATACTCATTGGTCTTAAAAACATTTTTTTACTACCATTTTTCTCAGTAATTATCTTTGTGTTTAAAACTTCAATTACATCACCTTGAGTTTTACCAGTTTCTATAATTGTTTTCTTTACAGTCGCATATTTATTCTCTTTTTTACCATGTACTAAATATACATATTGCTCACCTTCTGCATTTTCAGAGATAATACTTTGAGGGATTAAAGTCGCCTTGTTGCTTGTATAATCGTTAATTTTTAATCGAGCCGTTAAATTAGGTTTGATATTACCAGACTTGTTTGGAACATATATTTCAACTTTGAAAGCTCTATTACTAGGATTGATAAAATTACCCACTTGACGAATCTTTGTTTCAATCGTTTTTCCTAATACAGGGAAAAACACTTCTACGCTTTTTCCTATTGTAATATTTTTAATATAACTCTCAGGAACTTCAGCTTCTATATACATGTTATTTAGATTTACAACTCTAAATATTTCAGAACCTTGTCCTGGTGCCAATACCGTTCCTGGTTCTTTCATAACATCATCTATAACGCCCGAAAATGGTGCTCTAACCAATGACTTACCTCGTTGACGCTTCAATTGCTTTACCGCATTTGTTTGCGCTTCATAAGCTGCTTTTGCTTGTAAAAATTGAATTTCTGAACCTATTTTTTGTTGCCACATACGCTGTTGGCGCTCATAAGTCGTTTTAGCCAGTTCCTCTTGTACTTCTAACTGAGCAATTTGTTGGCTTAATCCACCATCATCGATAGCAGCTAATAATTGTCCTTTAGAAACTCGTTGCCCTTCTTTTACATATATTCTTCTTAATATCCCTGGCATTTCTGGGTATACTAAAACATTTTGTTTCGTTTTTACACTTCCCTGAAGTTCTAAGTAATGATTAAAAACTTCCTCTTTAGTAATAATCGTTGTTATTAACGGTAATTTTTTTATAGTATCTAATTTAGAAATAGCATCATTTATCGCTTTTAAATTGACATTAATTGTTTCTAAATTGGTTGTTATTTCCGCTTTTCTTGTTTGTAACTCTCTAATCGTTCCTTTTGAAACCAAGTCTTCTACTGAAACTCCTTCTTTTTTTCCGCAAGAAAGAAGCACTAAACTTACAGTAAGTAATGTATATATTTTTTTCATTTCTAGTCAATTTTTATTTAAGTGGTATATTTAATGCGTTTTCTAATGTTGCTTTACTAGCAATAATATTTAACATCGATTGTATGTAACTATTCTGCTGTGTGTACAACTGATTTTGGGCTTGTAATAAATCATAACTTGTTGTAATTCCTTCGTTAAATTTTATTTGTTGTTTCTTTTCAATTCTTTCAGATAAATTAAGATTTTTCTTTGCTGTTTGATAAGTATCAATACTTAATTGATACTCGCTTTTTGCACTTTCTGCCTGTAATTT
>CBDTZS010000043.1:0-24728 GCA_965364955.1 uncultured Tenacibaculum sp.
TTAAAAAATCAGTTTGCAAAAATTAGATACGAAACAGATAAAAAAGAAAATGAAAATATCGTTTTAAAAACCGAAAACGAAAAAAAACAAGTAGAAATAGTTTACCACAAACAACAACAAACTATTGGTTGGTTAGCCGCTGCAAGCGGTATGTTATTATTTGGGGTAAGTATTTTGTTTTTCTTTTTTAGAAGAAAAAAATTACTATATCAAGCACAGCTAGAAAGAATAGAGGCTAGAGAACATGAGCGGCAACAAATTGCAAAATCATTGCATGACGAAGTTGCTGGAGATTTACGTTTATTACATCAAAAATTAGAAAAATCTAATTTATTAGAAGAAGCAAAAAAATTACATACTGTTAAAGAAAACGTACGTAATTTATCACACCAGTTAAGTAGTACTAGTTTTGATAAAGTTAGCTTTAAAGACCAAATAATTAATTTAGTTAGCGATTATTTTCAACTAGATTTTAGAATAAAAGTAAGTGGTTTAAAAGAATATCATTGGCTAATTATAAACGATGCTATTAAACGACTATTATATTTAAGCATACGAGAAAGCATACAAAACTGTAAAAAATATGCTAAAGCTAGTAAAATAAACATAGACCTTAGCATACAGAAAAATTATGTACTTTTGAGCATTACAGATAATGGTATCGGTTTTGATACCGCTATCAGTAAAAAAGGAATTGGTTTACAAAACCTACAAGAACGTGTTGAAGAGTTGAGTGGAACTCTAGATATAAAAAGTGAGGTAGGTAATGGAACCCAAACGACTATTCAAATCCCCTTAAATGCTTGGACAAACAAAAATACTCTTAGTTGATGACCATCAGTTAATTCTTGAAGGCATTCTTTCGTTTTTAAAAGATATCGATAATTTAGAAATAGAAACAGCCAATTCTTGTGACGAAGCATTTTCAAGAATAAAAACAAGTATTCATAATAATCCTTTTCATGTTGTTTTCACCGATTTAAGTTTCGATAATAATCAAGAAAATGTTATTTTAGACGGAGGTGAAGCCTTAATAAAAGCATTACAAAAAGAAGAAATTGATATAAAAATAGGTGTAATTACTGGTCATTCAGAAACAAATCGTGTTTTTAATGTTATTCACAATTTAAATCCGTCGGCTTATATTTTAAAAGGAAATTGTAGTACAGACGAATTAACCTTTGCAGTTCAAAAAATGTTAAAGGGCGAAGTATATTATACGCATGAAATACACCAAAAACTCTTAAAAAGAGCTTTAGTGGAAATTCAAATGGATGAGGTTGCAATTCAAATACTAAAAGAATTACCAAAACATGCTAAAATTGCCAATTTAGAAGGTTTTATAAAAAAAGCTGACGGTTCTTTAGTTAAAGTACGGTCTATAGAAGGTAAGCTAGCGAAACTTCGTACCGATTTACAAGCTCAGAACAATACTGATTTGGTTCTAAAAGCTAAAGAGTTAGGTATTCTAGATTAGTTTTTTCGGAAATCCACACTTTTTCTTGCGGAAATCCCTTTTTACATTCAAAAGTCTAATTATATATTTGACCTGATAGTATTCAATACTATTGGGGAGAATTCTAAGGAAAAAAAAGAAGAAGATTAAAACAAACCTTTCAGGGTCATACTGAAAGGTTTGTTTATTTTACAACAATTATATAAATATTCCTTTGCGGAAATCCACACTTTTTTCTGCGGTAATCCCTTTTTTAAAACAAAGTATCTAGCATACATTTGTACCATCAAGTTTCGAATATATGTAAGGGTGTAACGAAAAATGATACTTAAGGGAAAAAAACCTTCTAGACACTTCTAGAAGGTTTTTTTATATCTAAAAACTCACTACTCTAAATCACATTAAATCTCACACTTTTTCTTGCGTAAATCAATTTTCACACCCAAAGACCAGGTTATATTTTTGACCTGATAGTATTCAATACTATTGGAGAGAATTCTAAAAAAAAAAATAAAAGAAGCCTTTCAGGGTCATGCTGAAAACGGTTATTTATTTCACACCAACTACGTAAATATTTTTTTTGCGGTAATCCACACTTTTTTCTGCGGTAATCCCTTTTTAAAACAGAGAAATCTAGCATACATTTGTACCATCATATTTCGTAGATATGGGGGTATCTCACGAAAAATGGTATTTAAAGGGAAAATCATGAACCTTCTAGACACTTCTAGAAGGTTTTTTTATGCCTAAAAACTCATCGTTCCAAGTCATGCGGAAATCCACATCTTTTCTTGCGGAAATCCCCTTTGCAAAACAAAACATCTAGCATATATTTGTAGTGTTCATTTGAACAAAAAATTAAGGGGAACTAATTAAATTTTTAAAAATGGGGAAATTTTTACTAAAAAAAACTACAGGGGTTTTAATCGAATTTTTATCAACTTTATCTGAATTAGGAAAAGGAGCTGGTTATGCGTTAAAACACTAGTAGTCGTAAACAAAGGGATAAAAACCTTCTTGATAAATTTATCAAGAAGGTTTTTTATTACCGTAATTTTAAATTGTAAATTGCTATTTAATTTTTCATTATAATTTTAAATGGCAAAATATATTGTTGCATTAGATCAAGGTACTACAAGTTCACGTTCGGTAATTATTAACGAATCTGGAGAAATCATTGCAATGAATCAACAAGAATTTGAGCAAATTTTTCCGCAATCTGGTTGGGTAGAACACCATGCTGAAGAAATTTTAGAAACTCAACTTTATACATTAAAAAAAACAATTCAACAAGCAAATATTCTTCCTTCAGAAATTGTTGGTATTGGTATCACAAATCAAAGAGAAACTACTGTCGTTTGGAATAAAAACACAGGAAAACCGATATACAATGCCATTGTTTGGCAAGACAAACGAACAGCCAATATTTGTGAACGTTTAAAAAGAAAAGGCTTAGAAAATCATGTTCAAAAAACCACAGGATTAATAATTGATAGTTATTTTTCTGCCACAAAAATAAATTGGATTTTAAATAATGTTGAAGGAGCTAAATTAGACGCTGATAAAGGAAATTTATTATTTGGAACCATTGATACTTGGCTACTTTGGAACTTAACCAATGGTGAAATTCATGCTACAGATTACAGTAATGCCTCTCGCACCATGTTGTATGATATTAAAAACCTTTGTTGGGATCAAAAACTATTAAAAGAACTCAATATTCCTCTTTCTATGCTACCAGATGTTAAACCGTCTTCTCATCATTTTGGAGATTATGAATTAGAAGGGAATCAAATTCCGATTGCAGGAATTGTTGGAGATCAGCAAGCAGCGCTTTTTGGTCAAGCATGTTTTAATAAAGGAGAAGCAAAAAACACCTACGGAACAGGTTGTTTTATGTTAATGAACACCGGTGAAAATCTTGAGTATTCTAAAAACGGATTATTAACTACTATTGCGTGGGGAATTGACAACAAAATATACTATGCATTAGAAGGAAGTGTTTTTGTAGCAGGATCAGCAATTCAATGGCTACGAGACGGGTTGCAAATTATAAATGACGCTAAAGAGAGTGAGGAATTTGCCAAGGAAGTTGTTGGTGAAAACCCTGTTTATGTAGTTCCTGCTTTTGCTGGTTTAGGTGCTCCTTATTGGGACATGTATGCTCGTGGTGCTATTTTCGGGCTGACTCGCGACACGGGTAAGAATCATTTAATAAAAGCCACTTTAGATTCTCTTGCATATCAAACTAAGGACATTTTAGAGGTGATGCAAAAAGATAGCCAAGTTGAATTAACTTCATTAAAAGTAGACGGAGGCGCTTGTGCTAATGATTATTTAATGCAATTTCAATCAGATATTTTAAATACAAAAGTTGAACGACCAGAAATTATTGAAACCACCATTATGGGAGCCGCATATTTAGCGGGAATTTGTGTCGGATTATGGAAACAAGAAGATATTTTAAATAGACGAAAAATTAACAATACCTTCTCTCCAACTTTTCCTTTAGAAAAAAGAGAAAAGCTGTATAAAAAATGGCAAAAAGCTGTTGAACGCACCAAAGATTGGGTTGATTAAATATTAAAACACCAATTTCACCGAGAAAAAAATGGTGTTCACCTAAAATATTTATCTTTCATAAACATCTCTTCTTTATTTGTTTCAAATAATTTTAACTTTGATACTTATGAGAATTAGAAATGCAATTTTAGGAACTTGTTTCGTTTTATTAAGTTCTTGTGTAGTGAAATCACTACACCCTTTTTACACAAAAGAAACTATTTCTTTCGATAAAAATTTTATTGGTGAATGGAAAGATTCAGAAAAAGGAACTTGGAAGGTTGTTTCTTTTGAATATGAAATTACCAAAGATAATCCTGTTGAAAAAATGAAAAAAGAGGATTTAGAGCTATATAATGAATATAAAAAAAGTTATTATATTCAACGAACTTATAAGAATAAAAAAGTTTTATTTATAGCTACTCCTTTTAAAATTAACAATCAAAAGTTTTTAGATTTTTTTCCTTTACAACATCAAGAAGACATTGATAATTTATTAGAAAGTCATTCTGTTTACACACACAGTTTGGTAAAGTATGATGTTCAAAAAAACGGAAAAATTGAAATAAGATGGTTAGATGAATTAGTAGTTGAGGAGCTTTTTAAACAAAAAAAAATTAAAATAGCACATGAAACAATTGGAATGCTTGATAACAAATACTTGTTAACTGCAAAATCTAAAGAATTACAAAAATTTATTAAAAAATACATGGCTTCAAATGATGATGAAAAATGGAAAACCTCAACAAAATTTACATTAAGTAAAATAAATGCTACAAATTAAATCATTTTTAACACGAACAAACTCTCATAATACAGTGATTTTTAACACTATATTATGGAGTTGTTCTTTTGTTATTCTCTTATTTCTTTTCTCAGGAAATTCATCACCTTCAAAAATCGATTATATATACACTTCTAGTTTTATATTTACCTTACTTATTCCCGTTTGGACAAACCTTTATTGGCTAGTCCCTACTTTTCTTAAGAAAGAGAAATATCTGCTCTTTTGCACCTGTTTTATTATTAATTTGACCTTGTTTTCTCAATTAAACACTTGGTTTTTCGACTTATTAGTAAGTCAATTTTTTAACGATTACTATTTTATATCCTATCACAATACATTAGAAATTTATTTTATTTTTTCTTTGTTTTTTATTTTAACGCTACTCATCAAACTTGCGGAAGATTGGGTCTATTTAAATCAATTAGAAAACAAAGCGCTTAAAATTCAAAACCAACAAATAGAAAATCAACTCTACTATTTAAAAGGTCAAATTAATCCACATTTTTTATTTAATTCTTTAAACGTTTTATACTCTTTAGCAATTGATGAAAAACAAAGTGTTACCAATGCAATTTTACAATTATCAGATATTTTAAGGTATGTAATTTATGATGTAGATACTGGTAAAATATCAATTCAAAAAGAAATTGAATTAATTAAAAACTATATTCAATTTGAAAAAAACAGGCATGTTAATGACTCAACTATAGAGTTTGATTACAAAGTAGATAATGACCTACAAATCTACCCAATGTTGTTATTGCCTTTACTAGAAAACAGCTTTAAACACGGAATGAAAAGCGGGGTTAAAAATCCTTACATCGATGTTAAATTAACAACAAAAAACAACGTATTAAACTTCACTATTTCTAATAACTTTAAAGAAATAACCAATCCTTTTTTAAAAGATTACAAAGGGATTGGTTTAAAAAATATTCAGGAGAATTTAATTATTGTGTATCCAAATAAGCATAGTTTTTCTTTAGAAAACAACAAAAATGTTTTTACCGTAAACCTAACAATCAACTTATAAAAATGAATATACACTGTTTAATAATCGATGATGAGCCTTCTTCTCAGAATGTTCTAAAATCATTTATAAATAAAATTGATTATTTAGTCTTATTACATGTTTGTAATAATGCTTTAGAAGCATTAGAATATTTAAAAAATCACTCTGTAGATTTACTTTTTCTAGATATTAACATGCCTCAACTTTCAGGAATCTCTTTTTATAAATCGCTTCAAAATCCGCCAAAAGTTATTTTTACGACCGCCTATTCTGAATATGCTATAGAAGGCTTTGAGGTTGAAGCTACAGATTATTTATTAAAACCTTTTTCTTTTGAGCGTTTTGTAAAAGCAGTTTCAAAAATTAAGGCTTTAAATGATGATAAAACGAATCACATTATCATAAAATCTGAAAAAAAATTACATCAAGTAAAAATTGATGATATCTATTTTATAGAAGGCTTAGGTGACTACATTAAGGTTCATTTAAAAAACAACTTCTTGGTAACATATAAATCTTTAAAGAAGATGAATGAATTACTGCCAAAGTCGGTTTTCATACAAGTTCATAAATCATTTATAATAAACAAAAATAAACTTGACTATATTGAAGGTAATTTAGCGATTGTCAATACAAATAATATACCTTTAGGTCAAAAATTTAAATCCAATTTTTTTAATAATATTAAAAGAGAAAATGGCAAAATTTAACGATAAAATAACTTCAAGAATTCAGAAATTTATAGCAACACAAAAAGTGTTTTTTGTGGCTACTGCACCCAAAAACGGACGCCTCAATTTATCTCCTAAAGGAATGGATTCTTTTCGTGTAATAAACGAAAATCGCGTTGCTTGGTTAAGTGTTACGGGTAGTGGTAATGAAACCTCAGCGCATTTATTAGAAGATAACAGAATTACCATTATGTTTTGTGCTTTTGAAGGGGCACCTAATATTTTGCGTTTATATGGACGAGCTAAAGAAGTCTTACCAAACAATCCTGAATGGGATGAATTAATTACGCAATTTCCTCCCTTAGCAGGAACCCGACAAATATTTGATATCACTATTGAAAGTACCCAAAATTCTTGCGGAATGTCTATTCCTTTTTATGAATATAAAGAAGAACGTAATCAATTATCAGATTGGGCTGAAGAAAAAGGACAAGGAAACATTGAACAATATTGGAAAGATAGAAACCAAACCAGTATTGATGGTTTGGATACAAAGTTTAAAGAATAGATAGAAGTTAATTATTGGATACAATTCATAAAAACAGATAACAAATATTAGAAAAATTATGAGTTTTGGTAATTTAACTCAATTACAGAGATACAAAAATCTCATAAAATTTATAGATCAAAATTTCAAAGAAGATATTAATATCGAAAAAATAGAAAAAGTTAGTTTCTATTCTTACCGAAACATAAATCGAATCTTTCAATCGTTACATAACGAAACAGTAGGAAAATATATAAAGAGAATACGTTTGGAAAAAGCAGCGGAGTATTTAAAATACTCTAACCTTCAAATCTCTAAAATAGCTATTGATATTGGGTTTAGTGATGTAGCTGCTTTTAGTAAATCCTTCAAAAAAAAGTTTTTATGCTCTCCTCTAACTTTTAGACAAAATACTCAAATAATAAATCGCGTAAATAAGCAAACTTCAAGCAAGAAAAACAGTATTCCTTTTGAGATAGAAACGCTACCTGAATTTAAACTTTTGTACTTAGAGTATTTGGGTAATTATGAAAATATAGTAGCAATTGAAAAAACTTGGGATAAATTGATTATGTATTGTGATAAGCAAAAATTGATTACGCAAGAAACATCTTTTTTCTCTGAAACATTAGACGACAATACAATAACTGATGACTTCAATTGCAGAACAAACGTTGCTATAACTTTGAACGAATTATCAAATTTTGTTCCCGAAGGACTCTTTCGTATAAGAAAGCATAAAACTCAAAAATATGCTAAATTCATTCATAAAGGTGCTAATGAAAAATTAGTAGAAACATATAATCAGATTTATAGCACCTGGATGAGTGAGGTTCAATTAGAGTTTGAAGACAAGCCTACTTTAGAATTTTATGTTAACCATCACAATAAAACACTTAAAAAAAACCTAATTACAGAAATCTATATTCCTGTAAAATAGAATGTCCAAAAGGGACAACCCCCCAATAGCTTACTTCAATTATTTTTACAGTAAAAAAATGAATAATTATAAATTACAAAAGCATTGGTACCTTGGTTTTATAGGACTCATTGGATTTTATAAACTATCTACTGTTATTAATTATTTTCAAGGAAATGGTTCAATTTGGGAATTGATAAATCTATTATGGTTTTTATCATTTCTATACTTTATCCCTGAAGACAAAAAATAAATTATGAGTTTCACTAAATTAATATCACTGTTCGATGATTCTAGTATAATGATCTTTATAGGCTACTTTTTTCTTTTCAATCTTGGCTTAATTATAATAGAATTAGTTTTAGATGTATTCACTTCTAAAGTAAGACGCTGGAGAGATACTGCCGCAAACATCAGTATTTTTATTATCAATCAATTACTTGAAAAAACAATTATTAGCGCTATTGGCGTTATTTGTTTAATGCCTTTTCATTGGCTAACACCATTATCTATTCCAATAACTGTTTGGTCTTGGGTACTTGCTTTTTTTGTTGCAGATTTCACATATTATTGGATGCATCGTTTTGAACACGAACATCGTATTTTATGGGCAAGCCATAGTGTACATCATTCATCTGAAGATTATAACTTAACTATCTCTATGAGATTAAGTATTGTAGAAGGTTTGTTTGAATGGATTTTTTTAATACCAATGATACTTATCGGTTTTACACCTTTTCAAGCCATCGTTGGTTTAATTTTGGTGGCACAGTTTCAAACATGGATACATACCGAGCGTATTCACAAATTAGGATGGTTAGATGAAGTCTTTAATACGCCATCAATCCACAGAGTTCATCACGGTTCAAACAGAAAATATTTAGATAAAAATTATGGTGGTGTATTAATTATTTGGGACAAATTATTTAAAACTTATCAGAGAGAAGAAGAAAAAGTGATTTACGGATTAACCCAGAATATTAATACTAATAATCCCTTAAAAATAAACTTTATAGAGTACAAATATATTTGGACCGATGTAACAAAATGTAAGACACTAAAAGATAAACTACGTATCATCTTTGGCAATCTAATTTGGAAACCCAAATACTTTAAAAATAAAGCTCAACAAAAATAAGATTAGACAAGTAGGTACATAAAACATTGCCAGTAAGTGCTAAATTATAGTTCATTTTTATACAAGTCCATAAATTATTTATAATAAAAACAAACCTGACTATATTGAAGGTAATTTGAATATTGTTGATAGAAATAAGACACCTTAAGGTTAAAAAATTTAAATCCGGTTTTTTAACCAATATTAAAGGAGGAAATGGCAAAACTCAATGAAAAAATTACTTCTAGAGTTCAAAAATTTATAGCAACATAAAAAGTGTTTTTTGTGGCTACTGCACCTAAAAACGGACGACTCAATTTATCTCCTAAAGGAATGGATTCTTTTCGTGTTTTAAACGAAAATCGCGTTGCTTGGTTGAATGTTACGGGTAGTGGTAACGAAACTTCAGCACATTTATTAGATGATACCATAATTACCATTATGTTTTGTGCTTTTTATGGGGCTCCTAATATTTTTCGTTTATATGGGCGAGCTAAAGAAGTCTTACCAAACGATCCTGAATGGGATGAATTAATTACGCAATTTCCTCCCTTAGCAGGAACCCGACAAATATTTGATATCACTATTGAAAGTACCCAAAATTCTTGCGGAATGTCTATTCCTTTTTATGAATATAAAGAAGAACGTAATCAATTATCAGATTGGGCTGAAGAAAAAGGACAAGGAAACATTGAACAATATTGGAAAGATAGAAATGAAATCAGCATTGATGGCTTAAATACTAAGTTTAAAGAATAAATTTAGTTTGATTCTTAACCAATTTCGAATAACTTAGCTAACTCTGATATAACGAATTGAAACTCGACATATCATTAAAGTTAACTCGTATCTACTAGTTGCAAGTAGTAGTTAGATATCAATGTAACATGAAGGAATCAAAGATATATATGTCAAAATATTTTAATCTTAAGTTTGAAAATGACCTTGAAAAGGAATTTTTAGATCGCAGTTTTTTTAATTCAATTGTTACCGCTAGGTTTGGAATAGCGCTCGGTATTATTCTCTATTCAATTTTTGGAATTCTGGATCAATACATGCTTCCCATTACTAAAAATATTGCCTGGACCATTAGGTTTGCTGTTGTCGTTCCATCTCTTTTTCTAATTTTAGCAGCTTCTTATCGGGCATCATTTAAAAAAATATTTCCCCAAACCCTAATAGGAATCTCTCTTTTAATTGGATTCGGGATTATTTTAATGATGTTTTTTTCTCTTGAAATCGAGCCTGGTTACAAAAATTATTATACTGGATTATTGCTAGTAATCATTTGGATCGGAACATTTAGCCAGTTAAAATTTAAGCACGTTACTTTTGTTATTCTAGCAATTCTTTCAGGTTACCTGTTTGTTGTAATTTATCAACAAGAAATGCTTGCAGGAGGATTTAGCAACCAGAACTTTCCGCTTTTTCTAAATAATAGCTTTTTCTTAATGGGAAGTGCTGTCCTAGCCATTTTTAGTTCCTACGCTTTTGAAAAAGATAAGCGGATTAAATTTTTGCAAAGTAAAAAAATTGAAACACTTTTCGGTCAGCAAGTCTCAAAGGAAATAGCGTCAGAATTAATCAGTAGTTCTGGAGAATTGGATAGCAAATTATGTAAGGTGACTGTGATGTTTCTGGACATCAGGGATTTTACTACTTTTGCGGATTCCAGAATTCCTAGTGAAGTTGCTTCTTTTCAAAACATTGTATTCAGCGAATTAATAGATATTATTAATTCAAATAATGGGGTCATTAATCAATTCCTTGGAGATGGAATTATGGCAACTTTCGGTGTACCTGTGACCACCAACTCTCATGCTATTGATGCTGTTAAGGCAGGGTACAAAATGTTAAAAAAAGTAGAGGAACTTGGGGAAGAGGAGAAGATTCCAAGAATCAGGTTGGGAATAGGAATTCACACAGGGAGGGTACTTGCTGGCAATATTGGTAATGAATATCGAAAACAATATTCCATTACAGGAAGTACTGTGATTATTGCTTCGCGTATTGAGCAATTAAACAAATTATTTAATAGCCAATTCCTGATTTCTGAAGAAAGTTACAAGGACATAAAGGATCATGGGTATAATGCAACCCTTATGAATGCAGTTGAGTTAAAAGGCCTAAAGGATCCAATAAACATATATAAACTGGTCTGACTTGAAAGGTTATAATTATTATAAAGAAACAGGAGTTAACAAAAAATAAACACCATTAAAACGGACGTTTATTAAGACCGTTAGCGAAACTCAAAAAAACTTACTAAAACGTATTACTTTTCAACATTATTATAAATAGATACTATTTTATTAAAACTTCCGCATCTTTGCTTCAAAATTAAAAATTGTGAATTTTAAAGACAAAGAACTTATCATATTCGACTTTGATGGAACACTTATTAATAGCATTCCAGATTTAACGTTGGCTATAAATAAAATGTTATCTCATTATAATTTATCACCATTAACGATAAAACAAGTTACTCCTTTTATAGGCAATGGTGCCAAACCTTTAGTAAAAAGAGCCTTGGAATATTCGATACAAGATAAAGATGTCTCGACAGCGCTTTTAAATGAAGCATTCGGAATTTATTTTTCAGCTTACAAAGAAGTTACTTGTGAAGAGACTTATATGTATTCTGGTGTATTAGATACATTAAACTATTTACATAAAAAAGGATATAAAATGGTTATTTGCACTAACAAACCTTTTGGTTTTGTTGAACCCATTTTAGATAAATTATCAATTAAACACTTTTTTAAATGTTGGGTTGGAGAAGATTCACTTTCAAAGAAAAAACCTAATGCTATTCCTCTTTTTCACTTAGCAAAAGAAATGAATACAATTATTGATAAAAGCATTATGGTTGGTGACTCTAAAAACGATATTCTTGCAGCACAAAACGCTAATATGGAGAGTATCGGTGTGAGTTATGGATACAACTACAACGAAAATATTTCAGATTATAACCCAACCATAGTGGTGGATAGTTTCTCAGATCTACAAAAGCTATTTTAGCATGAGTAAAATTTACAATGTTGGTATTATAGGAGGTGGAGTTTCTGGTGTTGTAATAGCATTAGAATTAGCCAAATATGGGGTTGACAATATTCTATTCGAACAAGAAAAGAGTGTTCTAAATGGACCTCCATTCTGCCATTTACATGCAGGTGGGAATTTATACCCCGATATTTCTGATGAGCAATGTAGAATACTCATGAAAGAATCGATAGATATGGCTCGATTATTCCCGCAATCTATCGATGAAAGACCTACTTTTATTAGCATTCCTAAATCAGAAAAATACGAAGTAAATAAAATTAATAATCGTCTTGAAATGTTAGTCGAGTACTACAAGAAATTAATAGACGAAGATCCCTCTAATGAAATTCTTGGAGCTCCAAAAGATTACTACAAAACATATACAAAAGACGATTTAATTACTTTAGCAGAACAACCAACTGTTAAATATCCAAACTCACCTGATGAATGGATGTCTAATACGATTAAATTAATTGACTACGAAAAGTTAAAAACACCTGTATACATCGTTCAAGAATACGGATGGAATCTTTTTAGATTAGGGGCTCAAGCTCAACTAGCGCTAAATAAAACAGACAAGTGTAATCTAAAAACAAATACCAATGTTACGAATATTAAAGATATTCGAAATAAAAACTTAGATTATAACTGGGAAATAACTACTAACGACACAGTATATAAAGTAAATTATTTAGTGAATTCGTGTGGATTTAAGACAGGCAAAATCGATGAGTATTTAGATTTAAATGCAGAACGTTTAATTGAATTTAAAGCTGCCTATGTTTCTAAATGGCAACCCATTTCTGGTTTAATTCCAGAACTTATTTTTCATGGTGAACGTGGAACACCAAATGGAATGGTACAGCTTACTCCTTATTGTGAAGACTATTATCAAATTCATGGAATGACAAAGGATATTACCTTATTCAAAAATGGATTGATACAATCTAAAAGTAATGAGCCGCAACCTGAATTTAATGATGCTATTAATCAAAAATTAGATCATGGTTGGAAAGAAAATGATATAGAAACAAGAACTGAAAATGCTATTAAAGTTGTTACTAATTTTGTTCCTTCATTTAAATCTGCTACTGTTGGAGGGCCTCCGTTTTACGGAGCACAGCAAATTCATGGAGATGATCCAAATTTAAGAGTTGGTGAAGTTAGTTTTCCTTATAAAACATATGCACGAAGTGAAATTATTAAAGCTTCTTCTGCCCTAACTGTTGCCAATAGAATCATAGATAAAATTCAGGAAGAAAAAATTATTCCTTTGATTCATAAAAGGTCGAATCAAAATTTATTATTAGATCGTATTTCAAAAAATGAAATTGATAAATTGGCTAGTGAACTAGCTATTCAACGTGGTTACCCTGAAGCATTATCTCAATTGATTGTTGAGAGAAAATAATTACACTTTTTTTTAAACCCTGATAAAAGTCATATTTTAAACAGATACGTATGCCTACTTTTGATCTAAAGTAGATACGATGATACAATTAGTAAATATTCCCCTAGTTTCTTGGATAAACGGTACTATTATGATAGTAATTTTTGGGTTTGTTTGTCTAGGGTTGGTAGCTACTCTTCTAATTCTGATAAATAGCGATAAAAAAAAATAGTTGATCGGGTTTTTAATAGTTGATTTTAGAAGAAGTGCTCTATTTATGTGTTAGTGGTTTAACTATAGAGTACTTCTTCTTATTTAAAAGCGTTTAATCCGGTAATATCTAAACCAGTTATTAATAAGTGAACATCGTGTGTTCCTTCATACGTAATTACACTTTCTAAATTCATTGCGTGTCTCATAATAGAATATTCTCCTGATATTCCCATAGCTCCTAAAATCTGTCTTGCTTCTCTAGCTATTTTTATAGCCATATCTACATTGTTACGTTTTGCCATCGATATTTGAGCAGAAGTAGCACGTCCTTCATTTCTTAAAACTCCTAACCTCCAAGTTAATAATTGGGCTTTAGTAATTTCAGTAATCATTTCAGCTAGCTTTTTTTGTTGTAGTTGAAATTGACCAATCGGTTTACCAAACTGTGTACGTTCTTTTGCATAACGTAAAGCAGTATCATAGCAATCCATCGCAGCACCAATAACACCCCAAGCAATTCCATAACGAGCAGCATCTAAGCATAATAAAGGAGCTCCTAATCCTGATTTATTCGGTAATAAATTTTCTTTAGGTATTTTCACATTATCAAAAATAAGTTCGCCTGTAATAGAGGTTCTTAATGACCATTTATTATGTGTTTCTGGAGTAGAAAACCCTTCCATACCTCTTTCAACAAGTAAACCATGAATACGACCATCCTCATTTTTTGCCCAAACGATAGCAACATCACAAATCGGGGCATTAGAAATCCACATTTTTGCTCCATTTAATAAATAATGGTCACCCATATCTTTAAATTTGGTTTCCATTCCTGCAGGATTACTTCCATGATTAGGCTCTGTTAAACCAAAACTTCCCATCCATTCTCCAGAAGCTAATTTTGGTAAATATTTTTTTCGCTGTGCTTCATTTCCATAATTAAAAATGGGTCCCATTACCAACGAAGATTGTACCGAAGCTGTTGAACGAATACCACTATCGCCACGTTCTAATTCTTGCATAATTAATCCGTAGGATATTTGGTCTAATCCTGCGCCACCATATTCTTGTGGAATGTAGGAACCAAAGGCACCAACATCTGCTAAGCCAGGTACTAATTGAGTAGGAAACTTCGCTTCTTGTGCAGCATCTTCAATAATTGGAGATAAATTTTTCTTTACCCAGTCACGGGCGGTATCACGAACAAGCTTATGTTCTTCAGTTAACAAATCATCTACTTGATAATAATCAGGAGCTTGAAATAAATCCATTTCTATTTGGGTATAGTTTATTCAAAAATACTTAAAAAAATGGTTTTTCTTTAGGGTTTCCGTATGTTTGTATACGATGAGATTTACGTTAGGCAAAGAAGAAAGGTTAAAAAGCAAAAAGTTATTAAGTAAACTATATGAAGAGGGTACATCTGTAAAGGTTTTTCCGCTTCGAATGGTATATATTCAAACTGAACATACTTCAAATTTCCCTGTACAAGTAGGGGTTTCTGTTCCTAAAAGGAATTTTAAAAGTGCTGTTGATCGTAACCGAATAAAGCGCTTATTACGAGAAACTTACCGAAAAGAAAAACACACTGTTTATGATGGGGTAAATAAACCTTATGTGTTTATGATTTCTTATATTGCAAGAGATGAGTGGAAATATGCCGATTTAGAGCATAAAATGAAGAAATTATTAACGCTTTTTTTAGCAGAAACCACCAAAGATGAAAAATAGGAAAGTACTTTTTTTTGGTTCCCTTATTATTATCTCACTTTTATTCTCGTTTCAATCTCGCTTTTTTGAAATTGCAAAACAAATAGAAATTT
Organism: uncultured Tenacibaculum sp.; assembly: GCA_965364955.1. GTDB lineage: Bacteria > Bacteroidota > Bacteroidia > Flavobacteriales > Flavobacteriaceae > Polaribacter. Next base: position 15,543 of record CBDTZS010000043.1, read on the forward strand.
ACAACAATCTATTTAAGGAGTTAAACATTAATTATATTGATGAAATTAACCCAGGTGAGTTAACTAATAAAGCCATTAAAAACACCCTTAAAAACTTAGACCCTTATACTAATTTCTTCAACGAACAAGATGTTGAAGATGCACGTATTCGTCGTGAAGGAGAATATGGAGGTATTGGTGTTTCAACTTTTTACACAGAACAAGGAATTATTATTGCTGAAGTTTATAAAGGATTTTCTGCCGATAAAGCGGGATTAAAAATTGGTGATGTTATTACATCTGTAAATGGTCAAAAATTGTCGGAATTAGAGAAAAGCCAATATTCACAAATGGTGAAAGGAACTCCTAATAAAGAGCTTTTTTTAATTCTTAACAGGAATGGTACCACTAAAAACATCAATTTAAAACTAGATAAAGTTATAGTAAACCCAGTTCCTTTTTATGATATGATTAATGCCGATACTGGTTATATTATTTTAACACGATTTACGAGTCAAAAAGCAACACAACAAGTTTCTAAAGCTTTCAGTGAATTGAAAGAAAAGGGAATGAAAAAATTAGTCTTTGATTTACGTAGCAACCCTGGAGGTTCGTTATTTGATGCTGTAAACATTACCAATTTATTTATTCCGAAAGGATTAAAAGTAGTTGATACTCGTGGGAAAATTAAAAAAAACAGCAGAACATATAAGACAAACAAAGATCCTTTAGATGCTGAAATGCCTATAGTTGTTTTAATAAATGGTCGTTCTGCATCGGCTTCTGAAATTGTATCTGGTGCTTTACAAGATTATGATCGTGCTGTAATTATGGGAGAACGTTCTTTTGGTAAAGGCTTAGTTCAACGTTATTTTAATTTGAATTATGGAACCCAAATGAAAGTAACAATTTCTAAGTACTACACTCCTAGTGGTCGCTGTATTCAAGAATTAGATTATGGAAATCGTGATTCTAAAACAGGAATAGTTCCGAAGTTTTCTGACGGAACTGTAAGTTTGTTTACAACTGAAAACGGACGAACGGTTTATGATGGTGGAGGCGTAACTCCTGATGTAAAAATTGATATATCTGAAAAAACAGCAGAGACAAAAAAACTGCTAAAATCAAGAACAATCTTTAATTATGTAACAAATTTCACAAATAAGAATCCAAACTTAACAACTGATAATTATATTTTTAAAGCCGCAGATTTCAATAATTTTAAAAACTACTTATTAAACAAAGACACTACTTTTGTAACTAAGGAAGAGAAATTATTTAAAAGAGCCTATAATTCGGTAGATAACGCAGTCGCTATTTCAACAGAGTACACTATTATTCTTCAAAAATTGAAAAAAGAAAAAGTTCAAAAAATAGCACTCAACAAAGATATTTTATCTAAAAAAATACAAAACGAAATCGTAAAAAGATACGCATATAAAGAAGGCATGTTTAAACATCAGCTTCAAAACGATGAAACTATAAACAAAGCAGTGAAATTACTGAATAAGCCAAAAAAATATAGCGCTATTTTAACAAGACAACATCAATAACATAATTTGTATCTTTGAATTTTAAAAACATATATGTCTAAACCCAACCATAAAGAGCGTACCAGAGCACAAGAATCTACCAATGCAATTGAAAAATTATACATTTCAATGCGCCACTTATTTAGTCGTGGTTTTTATAAACCAATGGGTATTTCTGGTGAAACATTACGTAAATCACTATTACAATTAAGACCTGAAATTTACGGTTCGATTGCTGAAGATAAAACCGAATTAAACGGATTGGTTTATATTATTGAGCGATTACCAGAAGGAATTGAAGAATGCCAATTCATTAACTTAACAGCCGATGAAGGGTATAGAAACTCAAAATTCAAAACAATTGTTCCTCCAAAGAGAAGAAGAAATTGTTACCGTATCGATAAGGATCAGATGAATATTGAAATTACTCGTGGTCGTTCTGAAATTTATGATATTCTTACCCATATTACGTTCTTATTTATTGAATCTCATAAAATAAAAGACCGTGTTATTATTGATAACGGAGAGAGTTTTATTAGAGAATGGGTTCAGTTAGAAAATATTGTATTACACAATAAAACACTTACAGATGAAGAAAAAGATGTAATCGTTGTACATCTTGGTAACATCTTAGGAAGAACTTATGACGAGGTATATGATGCCTATAATACTTTTGCTACTAAAGAGAATCCAAATAGATTTTTCCATCTAATTTACTGGTTAGGTAAATTAGCTATAAACGAAACCGTGAATGAAGAAAAGCGTTCGGTAAAGTTTAGTTCTGTTTTAATAGAAGAAATCGGACATCATTTTTATGGTGAAATTTGGGCTAATGACATTAAAAAAATTCTTGTAGAAAACAATTTACTAGAGCGCCCTATTCATATTATTAGTGCCAACATGCACAGTGTTATGAATAGTATTTATGCACAAAATGCGTTACCAAAAGAAGTAAAAAAACACAAAGGATTTGAACTTTTTGAAGTATTAAGTAACGCTAATAGTCAACCTTTACAAAAAGCAGTGAAAAACTATGCTTCAGAAAATGGGTTGATTTATTTAAAAGATACTTCAGGAACAAATATCAACGTTCAAATTATCGATACCGAGAAAATCGATTTCGATACTACTTCATTTAAAAAAGTGAATTCAGTTGGAGAAAAACCTGTAATTATAGTAATGGATTATGCTTTTGGAGAACAAGCATATGAAACTATGGATGAATTATTAAAACCATATAAAGCAGGTAAGAAAACAACTCATTTAGATGTTGTTTCTGTTTCTATAATGGGGAAAGCAGGTATTTTGGAAGGTGGTAAAGGAGATATTATGATTCCTTCTTCACATATTTTTGAAGGTACTGCTGATAATTATCCGTTTAAAAACGAATTAGCAAAAGAAGATTTAGAAGGTTTTGGAGTTCAAGTTTTTGATGGTACTATGGTTAGTGTATTGGGAACTTCTTTACAAAACAAAGACTTACTTAAGTTCTTCCACGATTCTAGTTGGAATGTTATTGGTTTAGAAATGGAAGGAGCACATTACCAAAAAGCAATTCAAGCGAATTCTAAAATTAGAGGAAATGTACGAGAAGATATTAAAGTACGTTATGCGTATTATGCTTCTGATAATCCGCTAGAAACAGGAGCTACTTTAGCATCTGGTGGACTTGGTATGAGTGGAGTAACACCTACCTATGCAATCACACAAAAAATACTAGAACAAATATTTTAGTCGCGAGGCGACAGCCAAAAAATAAACTTAAAACAAAGACTTCTTTTTATTTAAAAAAGAGGTCTTTGTTTATTTAAGATAAGAAATGGTATTATTATATATTTGCACTCACAACACAACAACACAACAACAATGAATATTCTAATTTTAGGATCTGGTGGTAGAGAGCACGCCTTTGCAAAAAAGCTTTCTGAAAGCAATAAAATTAACAACTTGTTTGTAGCCCCTGGTAATGCAGGAACTAGCTCTGTAGCTACAAATATTGCTATTAATCCAACAAATTTTACTCAGGTAAAAGAAGTTGTTTTACAACACGAAATTACGATGGTTGTTGTAGGCCCTGAAGCACCTTTAGTAAATGGTATTCATGATTTCTTTTTAGCTGACGAAGACTTAAAAAACATTCCGGTAATTGGCCCTAAAAAAGACGGTGCGCTATTAGAAGGAAGTAAGGATTTTTCTAAGCAGTTTATGATAAAACATAATATTCCTACTGCAAAGTATCAATCATTTACATCAAACACCTTAGTACAAGGAAAAACCTTCTTAGAAACCTTAACCCCTCCATACGTTTTAAAAGCTGATGGATTAGCTGGTGGTAAAGGAGTACTAATTTTAACTGATTTAGAAGAAGCTAAATCAGAATTAGAAGAAATGCTTTCAAATCAAAAGTTTGGAGATGCTTCATCTACCGTAGTTATTGAAGAATTTTTAAAAGGAATTGAACTTTCTGTATTCGTTTTAACCGATGGTAAAAACTATAAAATATTACCCTCTGCTAAAGATTACAAACGTATTGGTGAAGGTGATGCTGGTTTAAATACTGGTGGAATGGGCGCTATTTCTCCTGTTCCTTTTGCAACTGATGATTTCTTACAGAAAGTAGAAGACTTGGTTGTAAAACCTACGATAAACGGCTTACAAAAAGACGGAATTGATTATCGCGGTTTTATTTTTATCGGATTGATGAACGACAACGGAAATCCGTCTGTTGTAGAATACAATGTTCGTATGGGAGATCCTGAAACAGAAGTAGTTTTACCTAGGATTGAATCTGACTTAGTCGATTTATTCGAAGGAGTTGCCAATCAAACTTTACATGAAAAATCATACGAGGTTACTTCGCAAACTGCAACAACAGTAATGTTAGTTGCTGGCGGATACCCTGAAGCATACGAAAAAGGAAAAGAGATTACTGGCTTTGAAGCTGTTGAAGACTCTATTGTTTTTCATGCAGGAACAACAGAAAAAGAGGGCAAAGTAGTATCAAACGGAGGAAGAGTAATGGCTGTTACTTCTTTTGGAGATTCAATTGAAGAAGCGCTAGAAAAATCATATAAAAGCATTGATAAGATCTCTTTCGAGGGAATGAATTATCGAAAAGATATCGGATTCGATTTGATATAAATTATAAAAAAAAGGAGTTGATAAATCAACTCCTTTTTTTTACATTGTTTTTCCTAAAGTAAATGAAAATTCTGATCCTTTACCATACTCACTTTTCAGTAAAATGGTTTCGTTATGCGCTTCAATAATATGCTTAACAATAGACAAACCTAAACCAGAACCTCCTTGTTCACGAGAACGACTTTGATCTACCCGATAAAAACGTTCAAATAAACGAGAAATATGTTCCTGTTTAATTCCCTCTCCATCATCCGTTATTTTAATAATAAACTTACTCGGACTGTACGATTCTATACTTACTCTCGTTATACCGCCAACGCTACCGTATTTTATAGAGTTTACTATTAAATTAATTAAAACCTGCTCTATACGCTCGATATCTCCTTTAACAAAATAAGGAAAATCATAGAGACGATCGAACATTAAAGTTATGTTTCGTTTCTTAGCTTTCATTTCAAATAAATCAAAAACATTTTGAATGAGTTCTAGAATATTAAAAGTTTCAATATTCATTTTCATTCCCTCTGTTTCCAATTTAGCAATCATATCTAAATCTTTAATAATTGAGGTTAATCTTTCCACCCCTTTATTAGCTCTACCTAAATACTTTGTACGTATTTCTTTATCTTCTGCTGCACCTTCAATTAAAGTTAAAATATAACCTTGTACCGTAAAAAGTGGCGTTTTTAATTCGTGGGCAACGTTTCCTAAAAAATCTCTTCGAAAAGAATCCCTTTGTGTTAATACCGCTATTTCTTTACTTCGCTCTTCTACGTATTTTTGTACACTTTCAGTTAATGCTTCAACATCTGTTGTCACCTTTTCTCGCTCTAAATCATTAACATCTAAAATAGAAATATCTTCATATAATTTTCTTACCCGTTGATATATAAAATATTCTGCTCTGTATTGAATGATAAAAAATGAAATAACAAACATTACAATTCCGAAAACAAGAACTGCTCCAATACCCAATAAGTTAATTAAAAGAAAATAGGACAATAAAGCTATTACTACAGAAATTGAAGTAGAATAAAATGCTGACCAAAGAGCATATTTATATGTTTTTTTAATTTTTTTCATTGTAAAAAAATAATAACGCCATTATGATGAAATTTTCATTTCGAAATAATCTTATACTTTAGAGTTTAAAATAGATAAGATTCCTTCACGTTGTTCGGAATGACGTTTATAGAAAGTTTAATTAATAGTTTAGTTTTTAAATTATTTATCTTCTTCTAAAACAAACTTATATCCAACCCCTTTAACAGTTTTAAAAAAGTCATCTCCAATTTTTTCACGAAGCTTACGAATATGAACATCTATCGTTCTTCCCCCAACAACAACTTCATTACCCCAAACACTATCTAAAATCACTTCTCTTTTAAAGACCTTTCCTGGCTTTGAAGTTAATAATGACAATAGTTCGAACTCTTTTCGAGGTAAAACTATTTTTTCTTTTCCTTTAAACACAACATACTCATCTCTATTTATAATAATATCTCCTACTTTAGTAGTCCCATCTATATTATCATCTGTTTTTAAACGTCTTAATAAAGATTTTACTTTACTCACCAATACTTTTGGTTTTACCGGCTTTGTAATATAATCATCGGCCCCTGCATCAAAACCTGCAACTTGCGAATAATCTTCACCTCTAGCTGTTAAAAAAGAAATAATTACATTTTCTAACGATTTAATCTTTCTAATCTTTTCACAAGCCTCTATACCATCCATCTCAGGCATCATAATATCTAACAATATTAAATGAGGGCTTATTTTTTTTGCTGTTTTTACTGCTTCAGCACCATTGTTAGCTGTAAATATTTGATACCCTTCTGCTTTTAAGTTATATCCTACTATTTCTAAAATATCAGGCTCATCATCAACTAGTAAAATTTTAACATCATTCGTGTTCATAGGTCATTTTATATTGTGTTATCCAAAAGTAACCATAATATTATAAATCTTGTACGCTCTTATTTAACTTAACGTTCATTTAATCATTCATAAACCTTTGCTTAAATAACGGCGCATATTATAGTAAGAGTGTTTCCTTTTTTAAGAGGTTTTTGTATCTTTATAAAAATTGATTACTATGAAACTTATTCCATCTCTAGGAGAAATATCTTCTAAAACTAAAGATGCCTTTAAACGATTTCCGATTACCATTTCTTGGGCAATAATCGGAACTTTATTTGTTTTGTTTACCATTGAAGCTGATACATTTGACCTTCCTTTCTACGGAAAAATAATTTTAACTTTTGTCCTCGGAATTAGTTGGTTAATCGCAACCAGATTCTTTGAAGAACAGTTTAAAAAAGACAAAACCTGGTTTTTCTTAATTACGTTAGGCTTTTTATTCCTTTTTTATAATAGTATTTCTATCGAGAATAAAGATATGACTGCTATTTCTATTACGAGATTCGTACTCTATTTAATTGGAGGTCATTTATTGGTTCTTGTAGCGCCTTTTTTATTAAAATGGAATAACTCCGCTTATTTTAACTACTTAAAATCTGTTTGCGTAGCAATTGCTAGAAGTTTTTTATTCTCTTTAATCTTATATCTAGGAATCGTTCTTGCATTGCTTGCCATAAAACATTTATTTAATGTAGATTTTGACGGAAACCGTTATTTTCAAACCTTTATTATTTGTTTAGGAACTGTAAATACTTTCATTTATTTATCTGATTTCCCAAAGAACATACACGATGATACTACAATTAATTATGCCAAAGCGCTAGAAGTTTTAGTGAAGTATATTTTGATTCCGTTAGTAATCTTATACCTCATCATTTTATATGCCTACAGTTTAAAAATTGTGATTAATTGGAACTTGCCAAAAGGGTGGGTTTCGTACTTGGTAATTGCATTGGCTTTATTAGGGTTTAGTATTCAAATACTAGTGAATCCTATTCAAAAAACAATTAATTCTAGAGCCATTAAGCGATTTCACCCATGGTTTTACTACCTATTACTACCGCTTATTGTTTTATTATTTATAGCCATTTTTCGCAGAGTAAACGAATACGGAATTACAGAAAATCGTTATTTTATATTAACGCTAGCCATCTGGATTTTAGCCATGACCATTTACATGCTATTTAGCAAACGTAAAAAAATTAGCGTATTCCCGTTGAGTTTAGCAGTAGTTTCTTTGTTGGTGTCTTTCGGCTTTTGGGGTGCTTTTTCAGTAGCAACAAATAGTCAAGTTCGTGAATTCGAAAAGGTTTTTACCGATATTAAAAACACTGATTTTACGACTACATTTCAAAAGAAAAATCGACTACGTTCTATAGTTAGCTATTTAAATAAGAAACAAGAAATTCATAAAATAGCACCGCACTTGGGGTACAACCCTAAAACGGAATTTAAAACAGCAACTAATTGGCAGCTACAAAGCCGATTGATGGATAGTTTGAATATTACGGTTACAGATAAACCTAAAAATAAGTATCAGAACACTCATTATAGTATTGATGAACCAAAACTACTAATTAACATAAATGGCTATGACTTTTTAAAGAGCATTTATTTAAGTACATATAGCAATAAAAAAGAAAATACGGTTCGCAAATACAGTTTTACGTTACAAAAAAAATCGAATATAATTATTGTTTGGAAACAAGATGAAAAGATAGATACGATTGATTGTTCCCAATTAATTGAGAAATTAAAACAGCAAAACCAAATCTACAATATAGATACTTCTTTGATGGTTTTAGAAAAGGAATTTTCATCTTTAAAAATTAAGTTCCTGTTTAAAAATATTTCTCTTTCAACCCATCAATCAAAGGATGAAAATTACATTTCGTACGCGAATGCTTATATTTTAATAAAAGAAAAAGATGCTGAATAAAATTAACATACAAAACATCTTATTTTTAGATATTGAAACAGTTCCTGAAGTGGAGTTATTTGCTGATTTATCTGAAGAAAAACAAGAGCTCTATGCTTTAAAAACCCAGTACCAACGAAAGGATGACATTACTGTTGAAGACTTTTACCATCGTGCTGGTATTTGGGCCGAATTCGGAAAAATAATCTGTATTTCTGTTGGGTATTTTGTTGATAATAAAGACGAAAACCAATTAAGAGTTACTTCTTTTTTTAGTGATGATGAAACCAAAATATTAACTGATTTTAAAAAATTACTCGATACACATTTTAACCAAAACAAACATTTACTATGTGCCCATAATGGTAAAGAATTCGATTTCCCGTACATCGCACGTAGAATGATTATTAACAGAATCGATTTACCTAAAAAGCTAGATTTATTTGGCAAAAAACCATGGGAAGTTCCGCATTTAGATACGTTAGAACTATGGAAGTTTGGCGATTATAAACATTATACCTCTTTAAAATTGTTAACGGCAATTTTAGGTATACCATCACCCAAACAAGATATTGATGGTAGCGAAGTAGCCAACGTGTATTACAAAGAAAAAAACCTAGCTCGTATTGTAGACTATTGCGAACGAGATACCGTTGCTGTAGCACAATTGGTATTGCGTTTTTTAAACAAACC
>CBDTZS010000044.1:0-24065 GCA_965364955.1 uncultured Tenacibaculum sp.
AAAAGCGGTGTTTTTAGTTTAGGAACTATTTCACAATAAACATCGATGATTAAAAAAAGCATCTATAGTCTATTTCTTCTTCTTTTAATGAATTGTTCATCAAAAGAAGAAGATGTATATACTCCAAAATCAGTAACCCTAACTATACCCGAGCTTTTTCAACAAAAACTAATTCAGCCAGTTATTCCAACAAATAACCTTTTAACAGAAGAAGGTATTGCTTTAGGTAAAAAGTTGTTTTTTGACAAGATATTATCAAAAGATAATACACAATCTTGTGCAACTTGCCACGACCCTAAAAGAGCTTTTACAGATGAGACTCGTTTTAGTGATGGAGTTGATGGTGAATTCGGAACTCGTAATTCAATGCCTTTATTCAATTTAGCTTGGAATTTTGATGAACGTTTTGCATGGGATGGTAAAGAATTAAGTTTAGAACGACAAGCACTAGAACCTGTTCGCAATCCTGTTGAAATGCATAGCAAATGGACTAATATCGCTGAAAAAATTCAAACTCATGCTGAATATCCAACACTATTTAAACAAGCTTTTGGATCTTCAAAAATCGATTCAACACTAATTACAAAAGCTATTGCTCAGTTTGAAAGAACATTAATCTCTGGAAACTCTAAATTCGATCAATTCCTATTAGGAAAAACACAAATAACTTCTGAAGAACAAAACGGTTTTGATGTTTTTATGGATGAAACTCGCGGAGATTGTTTTCATTGCCACGGAAGTAATAACAATCCTTTATGGACAGATAATAAATTCCATAATAATGGTTTAGATGCTATCCTATTTGATTTAGGATTCGGGAAAATTACAGGCGACCCAAACGATAATGGAAAATTTAGATCTCCCTCTCTTCGTAATTTAAAATTCACTGCACCTTATATGCACGATGGTCGTTTTACTACCCTAGAAGAAGTCATTAATCATTACTCTACAGGGCTAAAACCCTCATCAACAATCGACCCTTTAATGAAAAAAGTAAGTCAAGGAGGTGTGAATCTTTCTAACAAAGACAAAGCTGATTTAAAAGCTTTCTTATTATCTCTTTCTGATAATGATTTCATTAATAATCTCAATTTTCAAGAGTAATCAATAAATCTGATTACTCCATTGGAAAACACAATGAAAGGTTATGTAATTAAATGAGACTTATATCGTATATTTGCATCCAATTTAGATTTAATCTATTTAAAGTTATGATAAAAGTTTCAGACACAGCAAAGAAGAAAGTTATCGAGTTAATGACTGATGACGGTTTTGACGCTGTAAAAGATTTTGTACGTGTAGGCGTAAAAAGTGGAGGATGTTCAGGCTTATCATATGATTTAACTTTTGATAAAGACACACAAGAAAACGATAAAGTTTTTGAAGAGAACAATGTAAAAATTGTTGTTGATAAAAAGAGTTTCTTATACTTAGTAGGAACAACTTTAGAATATTCTGGAGGATTAAATGGAAAAGGATTTGTTTTTAATAATCCTAATGCAAACCGCACTTGTGGTTGCGGAGAAAGTTTTTCTTTATAACATTACAACTCAATTATGAGCAAGTATACCGAAGACGATTTAAGAGAAGAGTTAAAAACCAAAGAATATGAATATGGTTTTTATACTGATATAGAAAGTGAAACCTTTGCAAAAGGGTTGAATGAAGATGTAGTTCGTGCAATTTCTATAAAGAAAAACGAACCAGAATGGATGACTGAATGGCGTTTAGAAGCGTTTAGAGTTTGGGAAAAGATGGAGGAACCAGAATGGGCAAACGTTCGTTATGAGAAACCAAATTTCCAAGAAATAGCTTATTATTCAGCTCCAAAAGAAAGACCAAAATTAAATAGTTTAGATGAAGTTGATCCAGAATTATTGGACACTTTTAAACGTTTAGGGATTTCTTTGGAAGAACAGAAAAAACTAGCTAATGTAGCCGTTGATATTATAATAGATTCGGTTTCTGTTGCAACGACTTTCAAGAAAACATTAGGTGAAAAAGGTATTATTTTTATGCCTATTTCTGAAGCAATTCAAGAACATCCAGAATTGGTTAGAAAATATTTAGGAACCGTAGTTCCAACTACCGACAATTTTTATGCAGCATTAAATTCAGCAGTATTTTCTGATGGATCTTTCTGTTATATCCCAAAAGGTGTTCGTTGCCCAATGGAGTTATCTACTTATTTTAGAATTAACGAAGGAGGAACTGGTCAGTTTGAAAGAACGTTGGTAGTTGCCGACAAAGGAAGCTACGTTTCGTATTTAGAAGGCTGTACAGCGCCTAGTCGAGATGAAAACCAATTACATGCAGCTGTTGTTGAATTAATTGCAATGGATGATGCTGAAATTAAATATTCAACAGTTCAGAACTGGTACCCTGGAAATAAAGAAGGAAAAGGTGGCGTTTATAATTTTGTAACTAAAAGAGCCATCTGCGAAACCAACGCAAAAGTTTCTTGGACACAGGTAGAAACAGGATCGGCCGTAACTTGGAAATATCCAAGTTGTATCTTAAAAGGAAACAATTCAGTTGGTGAATTTTATTCAATTGCGGTAACTAATAATTATCAGCAAGCGGATACAGGAACTAAAATGATTCACTTAGGAAAGAATACGAAATCAACTATTATTTCTAAAGGAATATCAGCAGGAAAATCACAAAATAGTTATAGAGGATTAGTTCAAATTGGTCCACGTGCAGAAAATGCTCGTAACTTCTCTCAATGTGATTCTTTGTTAATGGGTAATGAATGTGGAGCACACACGTTTCCATATATTGAAACAAAAAATAAATCGGCCCAAATAGAACACGAAGCAACTACAAGTAAGATTGGTGAAGATCAATTATTCTATTGTAATCAACGTGGGATTGATACTGAGAAAGCAATTGCATTAATCGTTAACGGGTTCAGTAAAGAAGTATTGAATAAGTTACCAATGGAGTTTGCTGTAGAGGCACAAAAATTACTAGAAATTTCTTTAGAAGGTTCTGTAGGATAATTAAAACTATAAAAATGAAAAAAATATTTCTACTTGCAATTATAGCCATTACTACTGTTAGTTGTAAAAACGCTGAGAAAAAAGAATCTCCAGAAAAAGTTGCTATTGAAAAACCTACAGTAAAACTTTATGTTTTGAATGGTGGATCTATATTGGTAAATAAATTAGAGGCTTTTTCTCAAGACACAACATATACTGGGCAAACTAAACAATTTTCTGATGCTTACTATGTAATTTCTCATCCAAAAGGAAATTTAATGTGGGATGCAGGTTTACCAGAGAGCTTAGTTCTTCCAGAGCCTGTTACTCCCGGTGACGGAACATTTACTGTGCAAAGAGCAGATTCACTTAAAAACCAATTAAAAACAATTGGTTTTAAAATTGAAGATTTCAAATATTTTGCAATGTCTCACTCTCATTTTGATCATACTGGACATGCTAATTACATGAAAGATGCTACTTGGTTGGTACAAGAAAACGAATATAATGCTGTTGCCGGAGACACTTTAAAAAATAAAAACCCTGCTGTTACAGAGCTAAATAAGTTTAAAAAATTAAATGGTGATTATGATGTTTTTAATGACGGAACAGTTGTTATAAAATATATGCCGGGTCATACCGTTGGTCATCAAGCATTATATATAGAAGCTTCTGGAATTGAAAAACCAATTTTATTAACAGGAGATTTATATCATTTTGAAGAAAACAGAACAAATCAAGGTGTTCCTTCATTCAACTATAATGTTGAAGAAACTTTAGAAAGCATGAAGAAATTTGAAGCTTTTGCTAAGGAAAAAAACGCCGAGGTAATTATTCAGCATTCTCCAAAAGATTTCAATAAATTACAAAATCTATTAAAAAAGTAACCATACAGTAATGTTAAAAATAGAAAACTTACACGCTAACATAGAAGATAAATCAATCTTAAAAGGATTGAATTTAGAAGTTAAAGCAGGAGAAATTCACGCAATAATGGGTCCGAATGGTGCTGGTAAAAGTACTTTGGCAAATATCATTGCAGGAAAAGATGAATACGAAGTTACTGATGGAACTATCGAATTAAATGGTGAAGACATTAGCGAATTGGCTCCTGAAGAAAGAGCACATAATGGTGTGTTTTTATCATTTCAATATCCTGTAGAAATCCCTGGGGTTTCTGTAACGAACTTCATAAAAACTGCTATTAACGAAAATCGCAAAGCAAAAGGTTTAGAGGACATGCCTGCAAAAGACATGTTAAAAATGATTCGTGAGAAATCAGAATTATTAGAAATAGACCGAAAATTTTTATCACGTTCTTTAAACGAAGGTTTCTCTGGAGGTGAAAAGAAACGTAACGAGATTTTTCAAATGGCAATGTTAGAGCCTAAATTAGCTATTCTAGATGAAACAGATTCTGGTTTAGATATCGATGCATTACGTATTGTAGCTAACGGTGTAAACAAGTTAAAATCTAAAGACAACGCGGTAATTGTAATTACACATTATCAACGTTTATTAGATTATATAGTTCCTGATTTTGTACACGTTTTATACGACGGTAAAATTGTAAAATCGGGTGATGCTTCTTTAGCTTTAGAGCTTGAAGCTAAAGGGTATGACTGGATTAAGGAAGAAGTTAATTCTTAAGAAAATGGAATTAAAAGAAAAATTAACCACATCGTACGTAGCTTTTGAAAATGGCGTTAATGTAAATACTGACGTACACGATATTAGAACTAAAGCGCTACAAAATTTTGAAGAATTAGGGTTTCCTACTAAGAAATTAGAAGCATGGAAATACACCTCTTTAAACTCTGTTTTAAAACAAGATTATAGTATTTTTCCAAAATCGGAATCGGCTGTAGAATTGGCAGATGTAAAGAAATATTTTATCCACGATATCGATACTTATAACATTGTATTTATCGATGGAAAATATAGTTCTTTCTTATCTGAAACAACACATGAGACTATAGATGTTTGCCTAATGTCTTCAGCATTAACAAAACCAAAATATAAAGCAGTTATAGAGAATTACTTCAATAAAATTGCTAAACAAGATAATTTAACTTCGTTAAATACTGCATTTGCAAACGAAGGGGCTTATATCAATATTCCTAAAAATGTTGAGGTTGAAAAACCAATACAAATCATTTATTTTACTACAGGTTCTGAAGGTGCTATGATGACGCAACCTCGTAATTTAATTGTTGCAGAACAAAATGCACATGTTCAAATTATTGAACGTCATCAAAGTTTAACTTCTAATTCTGTTTTAACAAATTCGGTAACAGAAGTATATGCAGCAAAAGATGCAACCGTAGATATTTATAAGATTCAGAATGATGATGAAAACGCTTCTTTAGTAGATAATTCTTACATAGAGCAAAAATCAAATAGTATTGTTTCTGTGCATACTTTTTCTTTCGGAGGAAATATTACACGTAACAATTTAAACTTTTATCAAAGAGGAGAACATATCGATTCTATTTTAAAAGGAATTACAATTACTGAAGGGAAACAACATGTAGATCATCATACTTTGGTGCATCACATAGAGCCTAATTGCGAATCTCATCAAGATTACAAGGGGATTTATGGAGATCGTTCTACGGCCGTTTTTAACGGAAAAGTAATTGTTGAAAAACAAGCTCAGAAAACAAATGCTTATCAGAAAAACAACAATGTTTTAATCAGTGATAAAGCAACAATCAACGCAAAACCTCAATTAGAAATTTTTGCCGACGATGTAAAATGTTCTCATGGTTGTACTATTGGTCAGTTAGATGATGATGCTTTGTTTTATATGCAACAACGTGGAATTCCGAAGAAAGAAGCGAGAGCATTATTAATGTATGCCTTTGCAAATACGGTTTTAGAAAGTGTAAAAATACCAGAAGTAAAAAAACGTATTAACAAACTAATTGCAAGTAAATTAGGTGTTAATATCGGATTCGATTTATAGGCATTCTAGATACTTTAAGAATAAAATAAAAAACCACGCAATTTGCGTGGTTTTTTATTCAATTATATCTATTACTTGCCAACGATATTTTTTTCTTAAAATTTGCTTCCCTTTTTGCTTTCTATTTAAATTATCATAACTTATTCCATAATCTTTTTTAGAATTAAGGTTTCGTAAGTCATATATTACTATTTTAGAGCTTTCTAGAACTTGAAAGTATTCATGAAACTTAGTGTTTTCCTTCATATAAATTCTAAATGATTGAACCTCTTTTTTTTGAAAATATTTTTTCATGTCTTTAGTTAAGTCACCTTTCTTTATCCTTTTACCATTAAAAAAGTAAAGTCCGTTATTTAAGATTTCTATTCCAACTTCTTTAGAGGCGCTTAGAGTATTATAAGGTATATCTTTTCCTAAAAAACTTCCAAAACCTTGATTAGAATTATGGTAAAAAGGGCTATTTGAATCAACTTTCTTTGTTGCATAGTAAAGTCTGCTAGCACCTATTTTAATTAATCGTTGTTTTAGCTCTAAAATAAATTTCATTTCTACATTTTCATCTACAAATAAGATGTAATTAATAAAAAACCTATCACTTTCTGAAAGCTCATCCAAAAATTTAAATATAGCATTTTCAAAATTTATTAATTTAATTTCTTTTCCGTCTACAACAAGTAATTGCCCATTAGTTGATTTAGGAACTAAGATATTCAGAGATAAATATTTATGCCTTATTTCAGTTGACACTTCTGATGATGAAACATGAATATCGTACTTATATAAATCGTTTTCACTTAAAATAGTCTTATCTATTAACTCATCATTTAAAATATTTATTTGCGATAATCCAAAAGAAAAAGATATTGTAATTGATAGAACAATAAAAAACCATGTTAATATATTCTTTTTGAAAAAACATCGGATAGTCATCCAAATTTGACCAAAAAAAGCTGTAATGAAAATAATTAGAATGTACATATTCTCTGAATATAAATTCACGCTTTCATAATCTAAAGCTCAAAGACCAATAAAATATCCAATTATTGAAAACCAACTCAAAAAAAACCAATTCGTTACTCTTTGTTGGTTAAGTATTGAATTTCTTAAGTAATTATACTTTGATAAAAACTTCTTTGGCCTTTCTAAAAAATGGCTCATTACAATAGTAAAAGCATAGAATACTGCTATAAAAGCAAATAAAAAATTATAAAAATTAGTTTCTGAAGGGGTTAAGACAAATAATTCATAATTATTTAAAGTACTTCAAAAAAGTATAACACTTTCCCTAAATAAAAGAAGCAAAAAATAAAATACAATAGCATAGCCTATTCCCAAAACCACCCCTATAATTAAGTTGGTTTTGGTTAGTTCTATTGTAAGTCGGGTTTGAAATCTCTTTTCCTTTTTTATCAATTTAGATAAATATTTTATACTTATAAGTACCAAAACTATGTATTTTGTTACAAACAAAATTAAGTTTTGTAATGATTTAGAAAACACTTCGTCCAAAGAAATGAAATAACCAAAACTTAAAACTAGAAAAAGATGCGAAAAATAATTATACTCTTCAGTTTACTATTTATTAGTATTCAATCGCAATCACAAACTGATGTCTTTAATGCGCTACTTAAAACCTATGTTAGTGCAGAAGGAAACGTAGATTATAAAGGATTGAGAAAAAACCGTGCTTTGTTAGATCTATATTTAAAGCATTTAGAAAAAACTGTTCCCGGAAAAAAATGGTCTACATCAAAAGCAAAAGCATTTTGGATTAATGCGTACAACGCGTACACAATCAAATTAATTTTAGATAGCTATCCCTTAAAAAAGATTACTGATATTAAACGAAAAGGTAGAAACGCATGGAAAATACCTTTTGCAGTAATTGGTAAAAAAACATATTCTCTCGATTACATTGAACATAAGGTATTACGTCGCTGGCATGATGACCCTAGAATTCATGTTGCCATAAATGCAGCATCAAAATCTGGTCCTCGTTTTGCAAACTTTGCATTTACATCGAAGGATATTGAAACAAAGTTGGAATTATTAATGAAAGAATTTATTAATGACTCAACTAAAAACAAAATTTCAATAAGTAAAATAGAGGTTTCAAAAATGTTTGAGTGGTATCAAGAAGATTTTACCATAAAATATTCATTAGTTGATTATATAAACAAATATTCCAACGTTCAGGTAAACGACAATGCTGAGGTTGTTTACAAGCATTATGACTGGAATTTAAACGGAAACTAAATTTTCATACTCCCCTTTTTTATCCCCTTATTTAAAACGAGAAGCACTTTTAAAGCTTTTCGTTTTTTTATGCATCCCACTCTCTAAAAGCCTTTAGTTTATTTGCCTTTTTATGTCAAGAAATAATTCGAATACATGAAAAACGCATAACCATAAATTTAAAAATTATAATTCTAAAGAAAGTAAAACCATCCTCAATTCAGTAAAACTATAATCTTTATCTACTTTTTCTTTTAACTCCGTAAGGTTTTTAAATTTTGCATTTTCAATAGCCTTTACCATTTTTTTATACTTTTTTACGGGTATAATATCTAATATATCAATATCTCCCGCAGGTATGAAACTGGATAAATGGGTCTCTATCGTATTTACAGTTAACCCTCTTTTAGTTGCAATATCCTTTACAGATAAACCTTCTTTAAAAAGTTTAAATGTTATTTCTCTCGTTGGAGTTTTATCTTTTTTTGGTTTTTCTTCTTGCTGTTTTATTCCTTGTTTTTTACAATAATCATTTACTACATCTAAAATTTTACCTCCATATTTTTGAACTCTAATTTTCCCCATTCCATCAACTTTCAATAACTGTTGGGCGGTTTTAGGAAGAACATCACAAATTTCGTACAAGGTTTTTTGAGTGAAAATTTGAAAATGAGGAATACCATCGGTTTTAGCAATTTCATCTCGTAATTCCCGTAAACTTAATGCCAAAACAGGATCTCTAGACGAAGTAATTTTCTCTTTCTTCGGTTTTTCAACATTCTGTAAAACAGCATTTGCTCTAATTTTTAAATAGTCTTGAACTTGAAAACCATACTTTAACTTAAGAAAACAAAAAAGTTTTATCGATAGTAAATCTTGCAGCGTGTAAATTTGTTTCTCCAAATCTTTCTGAACAGCTTTATTGTCTGTAGAAAATGAGATTCCACTTAATGGTTTTTTAATAAACTCTTCTGTTTGCTTAATAAAATAATTAATTGCCTTTACAAATCTTTCATTAATTTCAGAACTATTTTCGGCCAAAACATCATCTTCAGAAAGTTCTAGTAATTGAATTTTGAAACTATTTGCAACTTTTAATAAAGGAATAATTCCACTATCTTTAATAGTTTCTAAATGGTTAATTATAATACCATTTAAACTCATTTTATTTTTATAAAATATATCAATAGCTCTAGTTGTTGGGTATAAAAAAGCTCTAAAATCAAACAATTCAGAAATTAAATTGAGTTGATATCTTTTTTCTGATTCACTTAAAATTCTTTCATCAGGTAAATTGTCACTCACATTTTTATTAAACGAATCTACCGTTCTATCATTAATAATAGAACTATTTCTAATCTGAGTTTTTAAAACTACACCTTCTAAAGAAGTACATCTACTTAAAGCCACATACGTTTGTCCGTGAGCAAAAGAAGCTTCCGCATCTATAATTGCTTTTTCAAATGTTAGGCCTTGGCTTTTATGAATCGTAATTGCCCAAGCTAATCGTAAAGGTATTTGCGTAAAAGAACCTGTAATATCTTCTTTTATCTCTTTAGTTTCTTCGTTAATAGAATAATTTATATTCTCCCAAATTTCTTTTTTAGTTTCTATTTCAAAATCATCATTTGGGCATTTTACATAAATAGTATCATCATCTATCAGTGTGATTTTTCCGATTTTACCATTAAAAAAGTTCTTCTCAGGTGAGCTATCATTTTTAATAAACATTACTTGAGCTCCGACTTTCAGCTCCAATAATTCACTATTAGGAAAGGCATTTTCATTAAACTTACCTGACACTTCTGCTTTAAAAAAAGAACTTTCCCTCTTTAGTTTCCCTAACTCCAATGTATTAATAGCATCAGCTCTTTTATTGTGAGTCGTTAATGTAATATAACCTTCATTCTTTTCTGGTTCAAAATCTGGATTATATCTTTTGTTTAAAATTTTAGCTGACTTCTCAGATAAAGAATCGTTTCTAATTTCATTTAAAATCGCAATAAATTCTTCATTATCTTGTCTGTAAATCTTCTTTAACTCAATACTTACAGTATTCGATTCTTGAAAGGCTTTACTGCTGAAAAAATAAACAGATGCGTAATGTTCTTGTAATAAACTCCATTCGTTTGGTCTAACAACAGGCGATAATTGTTGTAAATCACCGATCATTAAAACTTGTGCTCCGCCAAAAACTTTGTTTTTATCTTTGTATCTCCTTAAAACTTGGTCTATTCCATCTAACAAATCAGCTCTAACCATACTAATTTCATCGATTATAACTAAATCTAAAGATCTAATAATATCAATTTTTGCTTTGCTGAATTTACGTTGTTGATTAGTCGTGTTTGCTATTTGGTTCGGCAAAATGGGTCCAAATGGCATTTGAAAAAAAGAATGGATAGTTACTCCTTTCGCATTAATTGCTGCAACGCCAGTTGGGGCAACAATGACCAATCTTTTTAAAGATTCTTTTTTAATTTTGTGCAAAAAAGTAGTTTTTCCAGTACCTGCCTTTCCTGTAACAAAAAGATTTCTATCTGTTTTTTCAATGAAGTTTAAGGCTAGTTCTAACTCTTTATTTTCTGTCATCTCAAAATTATTACACTCATTTATTAGCGCTGTAAAAGTACTTTTTTTAAGATAATATTTTGCTTAAATAGAGCGTGATCAATTTTATTTTTGATAGCTCACCATATTTATCGTTATAACCAACTTTTATCAATGTTAGCGAAGTTATCTAAAAACGATTTCAGAAACAAGTTAAATTATCTAGCAAACAAAAAATCCCACACAAAATGTGCAGGATTTAAACTAAATCTAAAATATTTTACTCTTAGAACACTCTTCTGATAAAATACAACACACGGTATGGACTATTATTGTGGCTATACATTACTTTTTTTGTATGAAGATCTAATTGAATTTTAACACCTCTAGAATCATCTTTTAAATAAACACTCCACTCATCTCTTCCTACTTCTTTAAATTTGAAAGCGATTTTACCTGATTTTGTTTTTTCTACCCAAAGAAATTTACTTTTTTGTACATATGCTCCCAATTTAAAACCAGAAGAGTTACCAAAAACAGCACGTTTAACCGTCCATCCATTAATACCTGTATAACTCTCAGTAATGGTATATAAAAAACGCTTTGTTGGATTTCTTTTATCACTATACATTACTTTCTTCGTATGAAGATCTAATTGAATTTTAACACCTCTAGAGTTATCTGTTAAATATACAGACCATGCATCTCGATGCGTTTCTCTATATTTAAATAGAACAACTCCTTGTCGTTTTCCTTCTTCAACCCATTGCTTATTTCCTCCTTTTTGCATAAAAGTTCCAAGAAAATTGGAGGAATTATTCCCGAATTTAACAAAAGTCACATTTTCGCCAGTTACTTTTTTGTTTTGACCTATTAAGGAAGCACTTGTAATTAAAGTGAAAATCAGTAAAAAAGATAAAGACCTCTTTTTAAATAATTTTAAACAAGTAATTAGGTTTGAATAAATTCCATTTGAATAACTCATATTTTATTGATTTTAAGATATAAACGAAAATACTCTAAACAATTGACATTAAGCAAAGTGTATTCCCCTTTTATATTATAGTAAATAATCTTATCCGTTTTTTCTATAAATATAAGAAATCCATTAAATCTAATTTCTAATAAGCTTTCATTACTAATGCTTTTTCAGGATTACTATTCATTAACAGCCATTATTGTGTATCCCTAAAATCCCGCCTTGTAAAGTATTTAAAGTTGTTATTGATAACATCGGTTCGATAACACCTCCATTTGTAATGGTAAATATTTCACCTATCTTCTTACCAACAGCAATTCCTCTCTCTCTCTGTCGCGTAAAGCTAAATAAGAATTTATAATTACACCGATATTTAATCCTTTTGAGACAGAAATCGCAATATAAATACCTTATTAATAGTTTAGTCGAATGATTTACGCTTTAATCTTAAACACTTTTTTTAAAATGGTTTCTAACAAACACCACTTTGTAAATGCAGATTGAATTAAGTTTACTCCAATAAATACAGTAAACCACATCCATTTAGGGCTAACATAAACACTTAATAAAACACTTATTAAAACAAAAGAACCTACAGCAACTCTGAAATACTTATTTAACATTTTACTTATTTTTTAAATTTATAATTATATTAAAGATGATCTACATCCAATCTTATTTATAGTTTTTACGCTCAATCATATAATACACCAACGGTACAACCAATAATGTTAATACCGTTGATACAATGGTACCTCCCATTAACGAGATTGCTAACCCTTGGAAGATTGGATCAAAAAGAATTACAAATGCACCAATTACAACGGTTCCTGCTGTTAATAAAATTGGTGTTGTACGTACGGCTCCTGCTTCAATCGCTGCTTGTTTTAATGGAACACCATCCGCTAACCTTAGGTTGATAAAATCGATTAATAGCACCGAGTTCCGCACCATAATCCCTGCCAAGGCAATCATACCAATAAATGAAGTTGCCGTGAAAAAGGCACCCATTATCCAATGTCCTAAAATAATTCCTATTAACGATAATGGTATCGCAACCATCATAACAATTGGAGCTTTAAAGTTTTGAAACCAACCAACAATTAAAATATAGATCAAGATTATAGCTCCTAAAAAGGCAATTCCTAAATCTCTAAAAACCTCCAAGGTAATTTGCCATTCACCATCCCATTTTACGGTGTAATCATCTTCGTAATCTGGCTGACCTAAATACATTTCTTTTAATTTATAACCTTCTGGAACTTTAATCTCTTTAAGTTTCTCCTCCATACCTAGAATTGCATATGCAGGACTTTCTAATTCTCCAGCCATATCTGCCATTACATACACTACACGTTTTTGGTTTTTACGATAAATACTTTTTGCAGCTATCGTTTCTTTAATCTCAACTAAATCTGAAATAGGAACCATATTACCATGTTTCGATTTCACTTTCAACTGTGAAATATCTGAAACTGTCGATTTTTCTTTTTCATCTAAAGCCAACACCAAATCAACTTGAGCTGAAGCATCCTCGTCATACAAATTAGTAATTGCTCGGTTAGACAATGCCATATTCATGGTATAAGCAATTTGTTGTGGTGCAACACCGTACAACATCGCTTTTTCTTTATTGATTTCAAATTGATATTCTGTTTGATCATCTTCAACCATCCAATCAATATCTACAACATCGGCGGTGTTTTTTAAGATATTTTGAATACTGTTAGCAATCTTAATTTGCTCACTATAATCTGGTCCATAAACTTCAGCTACAATAGTTGATAATACTGGAGGACCTGGAGGAACTTCAACCAATTTTACATTCGCATTATATCTTGAAGCTATTTTTTGAATTTCTGGACGGAACAATTTCGCAATATCATGGCTTTGTACGCTACGCTCTCCTTTATCAATTAAATTCACTTGAATATCTGCCATATTGCTTCCTCCACGTAAATCGTAATGACGTACCAAACCGTTAAACGTTATTGGTGCAGAAGTCCCAATATAATTTTGGTAATTCACGACCTCTGGTCGGCTAGATAAATATTGCGAAATTTCTTGTGCAACTACTGCTGTTCTTTCAAGAGTTGTGCCTTCAGGCATATCGATTACCACTTGAAATTCATTTTTATTATCAAAAGGCAACATTTTAACTGCTACCGAATTGGTAAAAAATAAAACCATCGTCGCCATTAATAAGAGAAAAGTACCACCTAAAAAGGCCCATCTTTTTGTTTTATTTTCTAACAAAGGTCTTTCAAACTTGTTATAAATCTTGTAGATAAACGTTTCTTCTAATGGCTTTTCTACTTTAGCAACGCTTCCTTTTTTATCTTTTTCTCGTAAGAAAATATAACCCAAATAAGGTGTAATTGTTAAGGCTACAAATAATGATAATATCATCGCAATAGAAGCTCCGATTGGCATTGGTGCCATATAAGGTCCCATTAAACCAGACACAAAAGCCATTGGTAAAACAGAAGCAATAACGGTAAATGTTGCTAAAATAGTCGGATTACCAACTTCATTAATAGCATATAAGGCAGCTTCCTTAAAAGGCAAACGCTTCATTTTAAAATGTCGATGCATATTCTCGGCAATAATAATGGAATCATCTACCACAATACCTGTTACGAATACTAATGCAAATAAAGTAATTCGGTTTAATGTATAATCCAACATATAGTAACTCAACAACGTTAATGCAAACGTAATCGGCACTGATAAAAACACGACCAATCCACCACGCCAACCCATAGCAAGCATTACCACTAAAGTAACTGCAAAAATAGAACCTACAAGGTGTAGTAATAATTCTGACACTTTATGCGATGCGGTTTCCCCATAATTTCTGGTAACTTCAACATGAACATCATCAGGAATTAACGTTTTACGCAAATGATCTACTTTCGCTAAAATCACATTTGCTATTTTCATAGCATCTGCTCCTTTCCTTTTTGCAATTGAAATAGTAACCGCAGGATATTCAGATTTGTATTCTGTCCCTTTATTACTCGCTTGTCCAAATCCTAAAGCCACATAATTTTGTGATATTTCTGGACCATCAACAATCTTTGCTATTTGCTTTAAATAAATAGGTTGATTTTGTTGTACTCCAACTACTAAATTTTCAACATCGCTAACAGATTCTAAAAATTTCCCGGTATTCACTAAAAATTCAGTATCGTTTTTATCAAAACTTCCCGAACTTGATTGTGAATTATTCGCTTTAATCATTTCAGAAACAGCTAAGAAATCTAACCCGCTTGAAGCCAATTTATCTTTATCTAAAATTACACGCAATTGTCGGTTTCTCCCACCAATCTTATGTGTAATAGCAACATCATTTATTTTTTTAATTTCACTCTCTAACTCCTGAGCCATTTGGCTTAATTGATAATCATCATAGTTTTCACTCCACAACGTTAAACCAAGCATCGGAACATCATCAATAGCACGAGTTTTTACTAATGGAAACGTTACCCCTTTCGGCATTTTATCCATATGCTTATTAATCTCATTGTATAATTTCACAAATGAACGCTCAATATCTTCCCCTACATAAAACTGAACAATCACCATTCCTTGTTCTTTCATAGATGTTGAATACACATACTCAACACCTTTAATATTCGAGATTAATTTTTCTAGTGGTTTTATAACTCTCGATTCCACTTCGGCAGGACTTGCTCCTGGATACCCAACAAAAATATCTGCCATTGGGACATCAATTTGCGGTTCTTCTTCTCGCGGAATTAAAAATGAGCTATATACTCCAATAACCATAAACACGATCATTAAAAGCACCGTAAGCTTAGATCCTATAAAGTTTTTGGCAATTTTTCCAGCTAAACCTTCTTTCATAATATTTAATATTTTGGGCGTTTTAACAGGCTATACGTTTCAATCTTTTTTATGTCTTATTACGAAGTTAATTTTTAATTTACTGTAGTAGCCTCTTAATTAATTGAGAGATTACTATGTCTTTACACTCCTCGTAATGACTACTTCTTTAATAAGAAAAAAAAAGGATTTCCTCTACTATCCTTAACGCGATTTTTTAATTATTGGACTGTTATTTTCACTCCGTTGTATAGTTTTCCTTCAGCTGAAACGATATACGATTCATTAGCTGATAAACCTGACAATACCTCTATATCATCTCCAAAAGTTCTACCTAATCGTAACCAACGCAACATTGCTGTATTACTTTGGCTTACTGTGTACACTCCTGAAAGCTGTCCTTTTTTAACAATTATTCCTTTTGGAATTAATACAATGCTTAATTCGGTTGCCTTTTTAACAATCGGAAACTGAACTGTTGTGAACATACCTGATAAAATTTTAGCTACCGTTTTATGTAAAGCTACTTTCACTAAAAATTGTCCTCCTGTATTTTTCGCAGACGTACTTACTTCTGTTACTTTTCCTTTTATTGTTTTATTAATAGATTTTACAACCACGTTAACTTCAGTACCTTTTTTAATTTGTAAAATCTCACTTTCTGGAACCATTGTTATTACCTCAAATTTCCCTGGAGCTTCGACAGAAATTAGAGACATTCCCGGTTTTGCCATATCTCCTGTCTCAATATTTTTACTCGTTACCACACCATTAAAAGGAGCTGTTATGTTAGCATACTTAAACTGAGAATTAACTTCATTCTTCATTTCATTTGCAGCCTTTAAACGGGCTTTTGCCATTTCGAAGTGTGCTGTCATATCATCCATTTCTTTTTGAGAAGCACTTTTTTCAATAAATAAATTTTTAAAACGAATATGGTTTTTTTCTGCATTCTTGTAAGCTGCAGCTGCTTCAGTAATACCTGCATTTATTTGAGCACGTTTTGCTTGTAAATCAGCATTATTTATAGACAATAATAATTGTCCTTTTTTAACTTTATCACCTACATTTACGTACACCTTGTTTACAAAACCCATCATACGAGTACTTAAATCAGCACTTTTTTCTGTTTGAATTTTTCCACTTGCTGTTACAAAAAAACTATTACTAGCTGCTTGTACATCTTTCACTTTTACAGTAATTGGTATTGAATTCTCTAGGGTAACTTTTTTAGCATCATTTCCACAACTTGTTCCTAGAAAGGATAATGATACTAGAGCGATTGTATATATATATTTCTTCATTTTAAAATTATTCTTTCGTTAAAAATTGTACGTATGCATATGCATAATTGTGTTGAAAAATTGTTGCGTAATATGCTAATTTCTTTTGTGCATATTTGGCTTCTGCCATCAATAAATCAGTTGTTTTTTCCAATCCTTGTTCAAACCTGTTTTTTCTAATTCGTAATGATTCTTCGGATTGTTGCAAGGCTAACGCTGTAAGTCTTAAGTTGTTTTTGGTATCTTGTAACATGCGTTTGGCTTTATTTAACTCAACTTGACTTTTAGCCCTATAATTCTGAAACTCAATTTCTGCTTTATCTAACTTAGCTTTACTTTTTTGAATCTTTCCGAAGCGCTTAGAGCCTTGAAAAACATCCCAACTTAATTGCACTCCGACTAAATAACCGCTAGCATTTGCTTGAAAAACTGCATCATCATACAATTCATAACTTCCGAAAGCATTTAAACGGGGTAAAAACGTCATTTTATCTGCTTTATATAATTGTTTGTAAGCATCTTTAACGTAATTCATTGCCTGAATATCTGCCCTGTTTTCAGACAATGTATTAGTAGAAATTGTTTCCGCAGTTATCGTTAAAGAATCTGATGGTTTTAAAATACTATCTATTTTATCATTCATCAATACCGATAAATAGTTAGAAACGTTTTCAAGATTACTTTTTGCATACTGTAGTTGATTCTCTATTTCTGTTAAACGAACCTCAACAGCTAACACATCTGCTCTTTGTAAATAACCTTGCTTAAAACTATTCTCTGCTAATCGCTTATTTTCTTTAGCGGTTTCTTTCACTTTACCCAAAACTTCTAACGTCTTATAGGCTAGTTGTAATTGCATGTATGCCTTTTCCGCCTCTAATTCTATATAATCTTTAGTTCGTTCTGATTGAAGTGTTGATGCCTTTAGCGTTGCTTTTGCTGCCTTGCGCTGAAAAATTCCATCAAGATTAATTAACGGTTGTTGGACTTCAATCTTTGTCGCAAAATTGTTCGTTTGTGAAGGGTTGTTCAATAAAGCAGGATTGAAATCATTTTGTGTTAAAATTCCCTGATTTAGTTTAGACCCAAAAGCCATTAACGGGTTTGTAGTTACTATTCCTGTATATGACGCTGTAATATTTGGTAAAAACACCGCATTGGTTTGATTAAAATCTCCTTTTGCAACTAAAATATCTTGTTGCGACATTTTAATAGTGCTGTTATTTTCTTCCACTTTAGAAATAACGTCACTTTTAGTTACCATTACCACTTCTTGTGCTTCGATAAAGAAAGTAAATAGCATTAATGGTATTATTAATAATTTATTTTCCATTATATAATTAATTTAATGCAAAGTTAGCCTCTTAAGAAGCTACTGGAAGTAACATTTGTTACCATGAAAAATCGTTTATTAAAGAAAAAAGATTTAATACGAAGCTTAAGTAACGTGCTACATACTATTTAGTTTACTTCGCTTACTTTTGTATAATATATGGATTCATTAACTCAAATTATATTAGGAGCCGCTGTTGGCGAAGCTGTTTTAGGTAAAAAGATTGGTAATAAAGCCATCTTATATGGGGCTATTGCAGGTACTATTCCTGATTTAGATGTACTGGCTTCATTATTCACTGATAAAGTTACTGCGCTATACATACATCGTGGCTTTACGCATTCAATTGTGTTTTCTGTATTGTTTGCTCCTATTTTCACATGGATAGTAACACGCTACGAAAAATATAAAACCTTTAAAGATTGGACATGGTTATTCTTTTTATCATTTGTAACTCATCCTTTTTTAGATGCACATACCACTTGGGGAACTCAATTGTTTTGGCCTTTTGATATACGATTAGCTTTTAAAACCATTTTTGTTATCGATCCGCTTTATACATT
Source organism: uncultured Tenacibaculum sp. (assembly GCA_965364955.1). GTDB lineage: Bacteria > Bacteroidota > Bacteroidia > Flavobacteriales > Flavobacteriaceae > Polaribacter. Next base: position 18,745 of record CBDTZS010000044.1, read on the forward strand.
GCCTTTTTTAGTGTTTTTAATTTTTGCCATGACACAAAAACGGACAAGTGGAAAACGTCGTTTTTATAATAAAATGGGATTGATTGTAAGTTCTTCTTATTTAGTACTTACCTTTCTTTTAAAATGGTTGGCATTTAATCAATTTGAAACAGCTTTAAAAGCTCAAAACATCGCTTATTTAGAAATTGATACAAGACCTTCTCCTTTAAATACAATACTTTGGAGTGCTAATGTACAGACAGAAGATTATTTTTTATTGGGTAATTATTCCTTTTTTGATACCCAACCTATTACTTTTACAAAATATCCTAAAAATCATAATTTACTAGGAAATCTTATTGAAAACGAAAATGTTAAACGTATGATTTCTATTTCCGAAGGTTGGTTTACTATCAATAAAAAAGAGGGACAACTTTATTTTAATGATTTAAGATTCGGACTTCTAAGCATCAAGCCAAAAGCAGAAAATTTTGTTTTCAAGTATAAAATAGCCGTAAATAATTCTAGTAAAGTAACTTTTATAGAAGAACCGAAAGATAAACGTGATGGTAAAAAATTAGTATCTGATTTATGGTTACGTTTAAAAGGCAATTAGTTCCCTAGAAACTTTCAGATAAATTCATTCTTAACTTTTGATATGGCTACAATTTAACAAAACTGTCAGTTCGAGTCATTTTTTCTTCAAAAATCATATCGAGAACTCTTCCTGTAAAATCAAACTCTCGACACTAATTTTATTCCTTTTAGTCATCTAAATTCACTCGAATTGACAAAGTAAAAACCTTGAACCCCGTCAAAGTGAGTTTAGTTCAGTTTCACATCTTGATTAACACAGATTCTTAGCCTTATGAGATTCTGAAATAAATTCAGAATGACAATTCCGTAATTTCAACTCAAAATAGGAAAATGGTAGGAGCTTTAAATTTCCTTGATTTCTGAAAAACGATGCTAGAAAATATCGCACAAAAAAAATCCCAAGCAAAAGCTCGGGATTTGAATATCTATAAAACCAAATTTTGGTTTACATTTCTAATGCTTTCTTAGGGTTATTATCCATTAACAACTCCATTGGATTTTCTAAAGCTTCTTTAACAGCAACTAAGAATCCAACAGATTCACGACCATCAATTACTCTATGGTCATAAGATAATGCAACATACATAATTGGTTGAATTACTACTTCACCATTAACAGCCATCGGTCTGTTTACAATATTGTGCATTCCTAAAATCCCACTTTGTGGAGGGTTCAAAATTGGTGTTGACAACATAGATCCGAAAACACCTCCATTTGTAATAGTAAATGTTCCTCCTGTCATTTCATCAACAGTAATTTGTCCGTCTCTTGCACGCAAAGCTAAACGCTTTACTTCGCTTTCAACTCCTCTAAAAGATAAATCTTCTGCATTTCTAATTACAGGAACCATTAATCCTTTTGGACCAGAAACTGCAATAGAAATATCGTGAAAATTATTTTTAATTTGGTAATCTCCATCAATCATAGAGTTTACATCAGGGTATAATTCTAAAGCTCTAACAATTGCTAAAGTAAAGAAAGACATAAATCCTAATCCAACTCCGTGTTTCGCTTTAAAATCTTCTTTATACTCTTTACGTAAGTCGAAAATTGGCTGCATGTTTACTTCGTTAAACGTAGTTAACATTGCCGTTTCGCTTTTTACAGCTACCAAACGTTGCGCAACTTTTCTACGCAACATAGACATTTTTTTACGATCAGTAGTACGAGAACCGTTAGCAGGTTGCGTTCCCATAGAAGGCACAACGTTAACTGCGTCATCTTTAGTTACACGACCATCTTTTCCAGTTCCTTTTATAGATGCAGCATCCATTCCTTTTTCTGCTAAAACTTTCTTAGCAGCAGGAGAAGCTGTTCCGGTTGCATAGGTTGCAGCTTTCACTTCTTCTTTCTTTGGAACCTCCACTTTCGGAGCGTCTTCTTTTTTTGTTTCAGTAGAAGATCCTCCTGCTGGTTTTGCTGCGCTCATATCAATAAGACAAACTACAGCTCCAACCTCTACAGCATCACCTTCTTCTGCTTTTAAAGTTATAATTCCGCTTTCTTCCGCAGGCAATTCTAAGGTTGCTTTGTCTGAATCTACTTCAGCAATTGGTTGATCTTTTTCAACATAATCACCATCTTCAACTAACCACGTTGCTATTTCTACTTCTGTAATTGACTCCCCCGGAGAAGGAACTTTCATTTCTAAAATCATCAGTACTAAATTTTATATATCTGAAATTATACTTTATTTTATTCTAATCGAAAACTTTGTCTAACACTCGTTGGTGACGACGTTTAAAACGCGCACTTGAACCTGCAGCTGGTGCAGAATGATAGTCTCTCGATGCACATTCTAATTTCGCTAATTCAAAGCGTTCTAACATATAGCCCCAAGAACCCATGTTTTTAGGCTCTTCTTGCGCCCAAACATAACGTTCAACGTTTGGATATCTATCCATTACCCCTTTTATTTGATCGTTGTGTAACGGAAATAATTGTTCTATTCTTACTAAAGCAACATCTTCTCTTTCTAATTGTTCACGTTCTGCTAATAAATCGTAATAAAATTTACCTGAACAAAATACCATTTTTTTCACTTTAGAAGTAGCAACTGTATCGTCAATTACTTCCTGAAAATTTCCATTAGCTAATTCTTCAATCGTATTTACAGCCTTAGGTGAACGTAATAAACTCTTTGGAGTGAAAATAACTAAAGGTTTTCTAAAATCACGTTTCATCTGGCGACGTAATATGTGGTATATATTTGCCGGTGTAGAACAGTTTGCTATCGTCCAGTTATCTTTTGCAGACGACTGTAAGAAACGCTCTATTCTTGCCGATGAATGTTCAGGGCCTTGACCTTCATATCCATGAGGTAATAACATTACCAATCCGTTTTGCAATTTCCATTTATCTTCTGCCGAAGAAATATATTGGTCGAATACAATTTGCGCTCCATTAGCAAAATCACCAAACTGAGCTTCCCAAATAGTTAACGTATTCGGTGCTGCCATAGCATACCCATAATCAAATCCTAAAACACCATATTCAGATAAATGTGAATTGAAAATAGTCATTTCACCTTTACTTTTCTGGTTTGTGTTTAATAAATTAACACGCTCTAAAGTTTCTTCATCACGCATAATCGCATGACGGTGAGAAAAAGTTCCTCTTTCTACATCTTCTCCAGAAATACGAACGTTAAACCCTTCTTCTAATAATGTTCCGTATGCTAAGTTTTCTGCGGTTCCCCAATCTAAAGCATTCTCTTCAAAGACCATTTTCTCACGTCCTTTTAGAATACGCTCTGCTTTACGAACAAACTTATATCCTTCAGGAGTATTAGAAATTACTTTAGCTATATCTTTTAATGCTTCAACCGAATATGTAGTATCTACAGGTTGTAACATATCTTGTAATTGCTTACGTACAAATCCATCCCAAACTTGTGGCATGAACTCTTGAATCTTAGAAGTAGTTTTCTTTTTAGACTCTGTAAATTCAACTTCTAAATGTGCTTTGAACTCATCTGTTATTTGTTTTACATAATCAGCAGAGATCGTTCCTTCTTTGATTAATTTTTCAGCATAAATTTCTTTTGCGTTTTTATGCTTAGAAATTGCTTTATATAATTTTGGTTGTGTAAAACGAGGTTCATCACCTTCGTTATGACCATATTTTCGGTATCCTAATAAATCTATGTAAATGTCCTTTTTGAATTTCATTCGATATTCAACAGCCATTTCCATTGCATAACAAACAGCTTCTGCATCGTCTGCATTTACGTGTAAAACAGGAGATAAAGTTACTTTAGCAACATCGGTACAATACGTACTTGAACGTGCATCTAAGTAATTCGTTGTAAAACCTACTTGGTTGTTTACTACAACGTGAATAGTTCCACCAGTTTTATAACCATTTAAGGTCATCATTTGCGCTATTTCATACACAATTCCTTGTCCCGCAATTGCAGCATCACCATGTACTAATATTGGTAAAATTTTACCATCGTCTCCATTATAATCTAGATCTATTTTCGCACGAACAATTCCTTCAGCAACTGCATCAACAGTTTCTAAGTGAGATGGATTTGGAACCAAATTCATCTTCATTTTTTGTCCGCCTTTATACTCTTTACTTAGAGTTAACCCTAAGTGGTATTTTACATCTCCATCAATATCTTGGTCTTCAAAATCTTTTCCTTCAAACTCGCTAAATAAATCACGAACCGGTTTTTTAAATATATTCACCAAGGTATTTAAACGACCACGATGTGCCATTCCTAAAACACACTCTTCAACCCCATATTTTTCAGCAGCATCACGAAGTGCAACACTTACTCCCGGAATTAATGTTTCCCCTCCTTCAATAGAAAAACGTTTTTGACCAACATATTTTGTTTGTAAAAAACTTTCAAAAGTAGATGCTTGATTTAATTTTGCAAGAATATATTTTTTTGCTTCAGCATCGAAATTTAACAGTTTTGCCTTTATATTCAAACGGTTTTGCCACCATTTTACTTCTTCAGGACTACGTATATACATGTATTCAATACCAATACTATCGCAATAAATTACTTTAAGGTGTGAAATTATTTTAGATAATGGACTTGCTCCTATCCCTATAACATCACCTGCATTAAAAACTGTAGATAAATCGTTATTAGATAATCCAAAATTCCCTATCTCAAGAGTTGGGGTATATTTTCTACGGTCACGAACTGGGTTTGTTTCTGTGAAAAGGTGACCTCTTGTTCGATACCCATTTATTAAGTCGATTACTAAAAATTCTTTACGTACTTCTTCAGGAATTTCAACAGAAACCTCATCATCAGTCAACGAATAATTTTCGTTTGCTAAATCATATCCTTGAAAAAAACTTCTCCAACTTGCTTCTATTGCATCAGGGTTTTTTTGATACTGTTCGTATAAATCACTTATAAAACCTGTATGTGCTGCGTTTAAGAACGAAAACTTGTCCATATATATTTACTATGCTTTTCTATCAATAAGAATAATGGGTACAAAAATACAACTTTTACTAAAAACAGGTCTTTTTTTTACGCTTATTTTGAACTTATCAACTATACATCCAAATAAATAAAAACGCTACAAACTCCTAGACAACTGAAATAAAGAGCTGAAAATCAGAAGCAAGTGTTTTTTATTTAATTTTTTATCGAAAATAATTTGTAGATATAAAAAAAGCCCTTAAATTTGCACTCGCATTTTAAAGCAAGTCCGCTTTAAATTCCTCCTTAGCTCAGTTGGTTAGAGCATCTGACTGTTAATCAGAGGGTC
>CBDTZS010000045.1:0-23698 GCA_965364955.1 uncultured Tenacibaculum sp.
AGTTTCAGTCAAAACTATAAAGGAACACTTGATACAATTAAAGAAAATGGATTGCATAAAATAGTACTTCCTCAAGAGGTACGTTCTTCTTGTAATGAAAACTTTAATTTCTTAAGAATTAAAGATGCTCAAAAAAATGAAGTTCCATATGTTTTAGTATATAACAACAATCGAACTTTCTCTGCTTTTAAACCGATTAAAATCGTTTCTAAAAAAGTATTAAAAGACTCGATAACTTCTATTCTTTTCGAAAACAAAACGCAAAAAAAACAAGACTATATTACACTAAAAATAGCAAATACAAAAATCACAAAAAGGTATACTATTTATGGTAGTGATGACGGAAAGGAATGGTTTGGCCTAGTTTCCAATAAAAATTTATCCTATTTAAACATACCTCAAAAAACCTCAGCAGGAAAAGTGTTTATAGAAAAAACAATTAATTTTCCTTTAAATACTTATACTTTTTTGCGTATTGATTTTAATGATAAAAACTCTTTACCAATTAACATTTTAGGTGCTGGTGTTTATGAAAGTAAATTTTTTACGCAAACCCCTATAGAAATTCCTAGTTATAAACAAAAAATCGTATCTATAAAAGAAAAGAAGATTACACAGCTTAAATTTACAGCTACAGAAAATCATAGCATTAATGTTATTTCTTTTAAAATTAACACCCCTTTTTTTCTTCGTAATGCGAAGCTAATTGTAAAGAGAACACGAAAAGTAAAGAAGCGTGTGGAAACTTATAATCAGGTAATTTCTAGATTCCAGTTAAACTCAAAAAGTAAAAACACATTTGCTTTTAACAACTTAAATGAAAAAGAATTTATCATAGAGATTGATAATCAAGACAATCCTTCTTTAGCTATAGAAAACGTACAATTATTACAGAAACCAATATATCTTATTACTAGCTTAAAGCAAAAACAAGATTATGAAGTACTAATTAACAACACGTTTTCTAAACCTTCTTATGATTTAGGCAACTTCATATCTAACAAAACACCTAAGATAAAAGAAGCTACTATTTTAAATTTTCATGAAGTTGAAAAGGAAGAAAAAGAGTTAACCGAAAAATCTTTTTGGGAAACGACATTGTTTATGTGGATTTGTATTGTTCTTGGAGGTATTTTAGTTGTTTATTTTGCTGCAGGTCTTATAAAAGATATCAGCTCTCAAGAAAAAAATTAGTTTAATCTAAAATACTCAGTACTTATTTTATTACATTTTAATGAATGTCAAAACCGAAAAACATATTTAAGAAAATTTTAATTTGGAGGTATAAACATATTTCCGAACGTCAGTTTGTATATGCGCTGAGTATTTTAGTTGGAATTTTAGCAGGAATTGGGACACTTATTTTAAAAAACATGACCTCCTTTTTTGAAACTATTCTAGAAGGAAGATTCATTAAAGATATTCATTTTTCTCTTTATTTTATTTTTCCAATTATCGGGCTTGTTTTAGTGTATTTCATCAAAAAAAAAATCATAAAAAAAGAAATTGGCCACGGAATTTCTACCACACTTCACGCCATTTCTAAACGAAGTGGAATTATAGAAAAATACAAAATTTATGCTTCCTTAATTACCGCCCCAATTACCGTAGGTTTTGGTGGTTCTGTTGGACTACTAGGTCCTGCGGTGAGTGCAGGAGCCGCTTTAGGCTCTACTGTTTCACAGTTATTTCATATGAACCGAAAAACAAGAATGCTGTTAATTGGTTGTGCAACTGCTGGCGCTATGTCATCAATGTTTAAAGCTCCCGTTGCTGCTATAATTTTTGCGATAGAAATATTCAGTTTAGATTTAGCTTTTGCTTCATTAGTACCTTTGTTATTAGCGTCTGTTTCAGCAGTAATTACTTCCTATTTCTTTTTTGAAAAAGATGCGCTATTGGGCTTTAAGTTAGTAGATGCTTTTGAAATAAAAGACATTTTTTATTATGTTTTATTAGGTTTTTTCACCGGTTTAGTATCAGTTTATTTTTCAAAAATATATTTCAGTATTACTAATTTCTTTAAGCGGATTAAAAAACCAATTTATAGGTTAGTTTTTGGTGGAGTAGCAATTGGATTGATGTTATATTTAATTCCACCTTTATACGGTGAAGGTTATGGGTTAATTAATAATTTACTGCAAGGAAACTCCTTAGCTGCTTTAAAAGACATTCCGTACGACGTAGATTTTGAAAATGTTTGGATTGTTATAGGGTTCCTATTATTAATCACCTTATTTAAAGCCATTGCTATGACTACGACATTTGCTGCTGGTGGAGTTGGAGGAATCTTTATACCTACCTTGGTTATGGGAAGTGCTTTAGGAAATGTATCTGCAAAAATCATTAACCAATTAGGCGGAAGTGTATCAGAATCTAACTTTACTCTAATCGGAATGGCAGGATTGATGGCAGGTGTATTACACGCGCCTTTAACCGCTATTTTCTTAATTGCGGAAATTACTGGCGGATATGAATTATTTGTTCCCTTAATGTTAGTGGCAGCAATTTCATTTGCCGTTACAAAGTACTTTATATCAAACTCTATTTATACCATTGAATTAGCTGAACGTGGTGAACTGATTACTCATGATAAAGATAAAAATGTTTTAATGATGATGAATATTAGTTCATTAATTGAAAGGAATTTTAAGGCGGTGCATCCTGAAATGCTTTTAGGTAAAATGCTTAAAGATGCAGTTTCTAATTCTAACAGAAATATTTTTCCTGTAATTGAAAAGGATAAACAATTTTTAGGAATTGTTTTATTAGATGATATTAGACCAATTATGTTTGATAATGAAATGTACGACAAAGTAACCGTTGAAACTTTTATGAGGAGCGCTCCGTCAATTATACAGCATAATGATTCTGTTGAAAAAGTAATGCAAAAATTTAAAGAAAGCGCCGCATGGAATTTACCTGTTATAAAAGATGGAAAATATATTGGGTTTATCTCTAAATCAAAATTATTATCAGCTTATCGAACTAAACTAATAGAAGTTACGAGTTAAAATCATTAACCTCAACTCACCAAAAACATTTTCTAATCCTCAGTACAGGTAATTTAGAACTACATTTGGTATTCATTACAGTTCTCATAACTTAATGTTGAATTTAAATTATAATCGCAGTAATTCTTATTTAAAAAACCCACCATTTTATCAGGGAAATCAGTAAATCCGCCATCAATATTTGCTTCAAAAAAGAGTATTTGCATCATTTCATCAAGTGAAGAAAACTCGTCTAATTGATCTGCTCTAAAAGTATACGGATGCACTTTTAATCCTAGTTTATGTGCATCACTGATTAAAGTTGTAAATGTAAATTTATTTCTTGCTTTTTTTTCTAAAATTTGCTTGTACCATGGCGCTATTCCGTCTGCATAGGTAGCGAAATGTTCTAGCAGTTCTGTCTCTTCAGAAGATTCAATTAATTGCACTAAAAATAATTTTGATTTTAATTTTTTTCGAACTCTTTCTAATTCCTTTGCGTCAAAACATTGCAAAATGCAGTTATCCTTTTTTGTATTATAGTCATAATCGGACAAGATAGTTAGAACTATTTTAGACAAATCCTTTCCTTCTTTTTTATGAAACGCTGGATTTTTAATCTCTGGGTAAATACCAATATTCTTTCCTGTATTATAATTTAGTCCTTGAATAAGTTCTATTTCTTGTTGAAAAGAATGCAGTTTAAAGTTCCCTTTCCCTTTCGGAAATCTTTTAGGATAAAATTGTTTTCCTGTTTTTGTATTAAACCGCTCTGTTACTTGTAGTTCATCTAATTCATCAAACGTAAAATCAATTACATAATAACGACCATCTTCTCTTTTCCGTTCGGCAAAAACAGTAGCAACATCAGTTACATCATCTAAATAAATGTCATGAATAACAATAGGAACATCATCTTTACTTAATACTAAATCTTGCTCTATATAATCAGGATTCATAGCATATGCCATTGCTTTAGCCTCCATAGTATGCTCTGGTAAATACCCTGATGCTCCACGGTGGGCAATTACAATTTTTTGCCTTTTATAATTTTCTTTCATGCTGCATTTATTACAAATAGGACAAAATTAATAGTTTTTAGTCCTTAAGATATTTTCAATTTATAAAACTAATAAAAAAAAGAAAGCCAAGAGATAAAATCTCTTGACTTTAATATTCATATAAGTCCTTTAAAAAAGGTCTTAACTATATTTTAGTTTAACATCGAATCTCTTGCACCTCCAACTGCAAAAATCGCTCTCATTCTGTTACGTTGACCATCAGTAAACATATACATACAGGCATCATCTGTATAATCCATATAATTCATAGTCATGTCTGGAGATTTACAACTAGTACTTGGGTATGACGGACATCCATAATTGGCACTATCCGAAGATGGTGTATCTGTAACAAAATCATCTTGACGACATCTACCATCACCCCAAATATGACGTAAGTTTAAATAATGACCTACTTCATGAGTTAATGTTCTTCCTAAATTATATGGTGCTGCTGTACCTCCTGGTAAACTTGAATATAATAATACAACTCCATCAGTAGTAGAAGAGCCGCCAGGAAATTGTGCATAACCTAAAATTCCGCCACCAATATTACAAACCCATACATTCAAATGTGTTGCTGGTGTAATTGGCGGATATACCTGCTTTACAGCATCTCTAGTACCCCATTCTGCTGTTGAATTATCATGTCTAAAAGTACCAGCCAAAGAAAAACTAATTTCAGAATTAGTAGCATCATTAATAAAATCTGTAGCTCCAGATGGAAGTTGATTTGTATTTGGACTACTAAAATCATTATTCAATACATTCATTTGTGATTGAACTTGATTATTAGAAACGCCGTTTGCATTAGGCATCACAATATGCACGTATACAGGAATATTTATTATTCCAAAACCATCATCAATAGGTAGTACGTCTATATCTCCTGAACCACCACCATTATTTCCTCCACCACCGGGACTTCCATTAGGCTTTCCTTTACCCGCTAAAAACTTACGACTAGCAAATTCAACATCGTACATTTTTTTATATAACCCAGGGTTTTCTCTTAGTTGTTCATTTAATACGCGCATAGAATAACACTGTTCATTACCTCCCCTATTATTAATCGCTTCAGTTTCTAAATAAAAATCGCTCATATCAACAGATTCTTGTACTGGTAATACCGACTCGTTAGTGCTTTCTTGACAACCAACAAAAACTATTGCTGAAATTATCAATACTAAAATAAATCTTTTCATATTATAAAATTAAAAGGTTCGTTATTACTACACAAGATAATAATTCTTTAACACAAATAAAAGTAAACAGTTGAAAAACAGCTATTTACAGGAAAAACACTATTCTTTTATAAACACAAAAAAGCGCCACTTAAGTGACGCTTTTTATATATTATAGTTTGTTAAATCTTAGTTTAACATAGAAGCTCTTGAACCTCCTGAAGCAAAAATAGCTCTCATTCTGTTACGTTGACCATCAGTAAACATGTACATACAAGCATCATAAGTATAATCCATATAGTTCATTGTCATATCAGCTTCTTTACAGCTAACGTCAGGGAATGTTGGACATCCACCGTTTGAAGCATCAGAAGGAGGAGTATCAGTTACGAAATCGTCTTGACGACATCTACCATCACCCCAAATATGACGTAAGTTTAAATAGTGACCTACTTCATGAGTAGCTGTTCTACCTAAACCATATGCACCACCAGTATTACCAAAGTAATCACCACCTAATACAATACCGTCAGTAGCAGAGTTACCTCCTGGGAATTGAGCATATCCTAAAATACCACCACCTATTTCACAAACCCAAATATTCATGTGTGTTGAAGGAGTAACTGGAGGGTAAGCAGATTTTACAGAGTTATTAGTTCCCCATGATGATTGAGAATCATTATGTCTAAATACACCTGCTAAAGAAAAGCTAATTTCAGCATCAGTTGCATCATTTGCAAAAGTTGTTCCCGAAGGCAATTGGTTAACATTTGTATCTCTAAAATCAGAATTTAATGTTGCCATTTGTGAATTTACTTGAGCATCAGAAATACTATTAGCATTAGGGTATATAATGTGAATATATACTGGAATGTTAATAATTCCTAATCCATCTTGTATCGGAGCTACATCTACATCTCCTCCGGTAGAACCTCCACCGCTTCCACCACCACCACCTGGCTTACCTTTTGCAGCTATATTTTTTCTTGTAGCATACTCAATATCATACATTTTTTTGTATAACCCTGGGTTTTCTTTTAATTGACGGTTTAAAACCTTCATTGAAGAACATTGATCGTTTCCTCCTTTGTGAGATGCCTCTTCAGTCTCTACATAGAAATCACTCATGTCAACTGCTTCTTGAGTTGGTAAAACTGAGTCTTTTGCGTTTTCCTGACATCCTACTAAAACTGATGCAGCAACTGCTAATGTTAAAAAAATTCTTTTCATGTTGTGAAAAATTGAAAAATTAGTTAATTAATAATCGCCCCTTTAGGCAATAACTTTGCTAAAAACCGATTGTTTCGAAAAGCACAAAGAAAATGTTAAATCTTTGCTGATTTCTTAAAATTTGAAGGGTATCTTAACGATGTGCAATATATACTTTTTTTTAATAGTTAAAAAAAAGTTAAAAAAAAGTTAAACGCCCTCTAAACATCACTTGTAGAACCCTATTTAGTGAAAAATGGATATCACACAAAAATTAACAAATCATTGAAAAAACATCAATTTTAAACACAATACTCCATAAAACACATAAATTAAACAACGTAACATTGCTCTTTTGACAAACGCAGAAATGCAATATTGTTTTTTGAGAAAAAAACTACCTTTACCTAAAATTAAAAACAACTATGGAAAATTCATTTAACAACAAAATACTCGTTGCTCAAGTTTCAGAAACAGATAGACTCGCTTTTTACCAGAAAACATATGCACATGTAGGAGGCGGAATATTATTGTTTATTTTATTTGAGTATTTATTATTACAAAATGCAACAATAGTTGAGTTTGCCTTATCAATGACACAAGGTTATAAGTGGCTACTACTATTAGGTGGTTTTATGTTAATTACAAACTATGCAGAAAGTACTGCTTTAAAAACATCAGACAAAAACCTACAATACTTAGCCTATTCAGGTTATATTTTTGCAGAAGCATTTATTTTTATTCCTCTTATATATATGGCAATTTCCTACAGTAACAACTTTGAAGTTATTGAACAAGCTGGTATTGTTAGTTTAGGATTGTTTGCAGGAATATCTTCTATTGTTTTTATTACTAAAAAAGATTTCTCTTTTATTAAAGCTGGTTTGTCAGTTGGTTTCTTTATTGCAATTGCTTTCATTATTGCAGGGTCTTTATTTGGTTTTAACCTTGGTTTATGGTTTTCTGTAGGAATGTGTGTTTTAGCTGCTGGTTCTATTTTATATCAAACCTCTAACCTAGTTAACAAATTTTCAACGGATGATTACATACCTGCGGCATTAGGCTTATTTGCCTCATTAATGCTTTTATTTTGGTATATTTTACAAATTTTTATGTCCAGAGATTAAAACATTAACTTTTAAAAAACAGAAAGCCTCCTAATTTATTCAATTAGGAGGCTTTCTTTATAGTATTTGTTAAGTCTTAACTCAACATCATTTTTGCTTTTTTTACAGCAGCGACTAAAACATCTATTTCTTCTTTTGTATTATAAAAAGCAAATGATGCTCTAACAGTACCAGGAATGCAATAAAAATTCATAATAGGTTGTGCACAATGATGACCTGTTCGAACAGCAACTCCTAATTTATCCAAAATTGAACCTATATCATATGGATGGATGCCTTCTAAGTTAAAAGAAATTACAGCCGCTTTATTCGTAGTTCCGTAGATTTTTAAACCTTCTATCCTTTCTAACTCTTGAGTTCCGTAGGCCAATAATTCACTTTCTTGTTTTGCTATATTTTCAAAACCCACTAAGTTTAGATAGTCTATGGCTGCTCCAAAAGCGATTCCTCCGCAAATATTTGGAGTCCCTGCTTCAAATTTATGAGGCAAACCTGCATATGTAGTTTTTTCAAACGTTACGGTTTCAATCATTTCACCACCTCCTTGATAAGCTGGCAACATATTAAGTAACTCTTCTTTTCCATATAACAATCCAACTCCTGTTGGCCCGCACATTTTATGAGCAGATGCAACATAAAAATCGACGTCTAATTCTTGAACATCCGGTTTTATATGCGGTGTAGCTTGCGCCCCATCAATTAAAACATATGCCCCAAATTTATGAGCAGCATGAATAATTTCTTCAATAGGATTTATAGTTCCTAATGCGTTCGACACATGATTACAAAACACCATTTTAGTTTTACTATTCAATAACTCATGATAAACGTCCATTCGTAACGAACCATCTTCATCCATTGGAATCACTTTTAAAACCGCTCCGGTTTTTTCACAAAGCATTTGCCAAGGAACAATGTTTGAATGATGTTCTAAGGAAGAAACAATTACCTCATCTCCTGCTTTTAAAATAGCTGAAAATCCTGAGGCTACAATATTAATACTATGAGTAGTCCCGGCAGTTAAAATAACTTCATATGAATGTTTTGCATTAAAGTGTTGTTGAATCTTAATCCTCGCGCCTTCATACTTATCAGTAGCTTCCTGACTTAATGTATGTACACCTCTATGAATATTTGCATTGTAATTAGAATAGTAATCCACAATCGCATCAATTACAACTTGCGGTGTTTGAGAAGTTGCTCCGTTATCAAAATACACCAATTTTTTTCCATGTACTTCACGATTAAGAATAGGGAAATCTGCTCGAATTTTATCTACATTAAACATATAAAAACCAAAATTTAAAGCAAAGGTAGGGGTTGCTTTTTAAATACAAACATCAAACAATTAAATTCTTACATTTGCTGAAAACTGTTTTGCATGAAGAATTTAAAAAGAGTACTCTTACTGGTTATAGTAATACTAGCGATTGTTGTTTACTTCAATTATCCGAAGTTAAATATTCTTGCTGGTTACTCCGCAAAAAACACTGCTTCGTCAGTTTTTCTAGCAGATAGAAGTTTAGAATTTACAGATAAAAACGACAATAATTTCTCTCCTATTAACTTAACTTCTGATGCAATAAACGCCAAAGAAAAATCAGCTACAGGTTCTGCTTTTGGCATTTTAAAAAGAAAAGCAATTTATAGAGAAGGTTTAGGTGCTGTTTTAATTAATGATGATTATAATTTCTCAGAAGAACTATTAGTACCAAAACGTACTAAACCCAACAATTCAACTCCTTTTCCGTATGGAAATGCCGATCAAAAAGATACGCTTTTTTCAAATATTGATTACAAGAAATTAAACGAGACTATCGATACTATTTTTAACGACACAAATAAAACACGTTCAATTTTAGTCATCTATAAAGATCAAATTATTGCCGAAAAATATGATACTGGTTTCACTAAGGAGTCTAAACAATTAGGATGGTCAATGACCAAAAGCATTACAAGTACTATTGTTGGAATTTTACAATGTAAAGGAAAAATGCATGTAGCTTCAGATAATTTATTTGATGCCTGGAAAAATGATGACCGGAAAAATATTACGATTCATAATTTATTACAGATGAATTCTGGTTTAGAGTGGCTTGAAGATTACAATACCATCTCAGATGTTAGCAAAATGCTTTTTCTTGAAGAAGACATGTCTAAATCACAAATAAACAAACCTTTAATTGGGAAGTCAAATGAAACGTGGAACTACTCTTCTGGTACAACAAACTTAATATCAGGCCTTATTCGTAAACAATTTAACTCGCACCAAGAATATCTTGATTATTGGTACAGTGCTCTTATTGATAAAATTGGCATGAATTCTATGTTGATAGAAACCGATATGGACGGAAATTATGTAGGATCTTCTTATGGTTGGGCAACTGCAAGAGATTGGGCTAAACTTGGACTTTTATATTTGCATAACGGTGAATGGAACGGCGAACATCTTTTCGATAAAGATTGGGTAAAGTACGCAACGACTCCTACTCCAACATCTAATGGTGAGTATGGAGCACAGATTTGGTTAAACGCAGGAGGTAAATACCCTGATGCTCCAAAAAACATGTATTCATTTAATGGGTATAAAGGTCAGAATGTATATATTTTACCAGATCAAAATTTGGTAATCGTACGTACAGGATTGACAAAAAATGCAGATATAAACACCCTATTAGAAGGGATTATTACTTCAATTAAAAACTAAACAATGAACCCATATTATTACGTACTTTCTGTAAACGGATTACTTTTTTTATTTAGTATAATCTTTTATTTTTTTCCTCCAAAAAAGATAAATGCTATTTATGGTTATCGCACAAACAAAACGATGAAGAATAACATTATTTGGGAGTTTGCTAATCGTTTTTTTACCAAACAATTCTTAATGTACTCTACTATTTCATTTGTAGCCGCCTTATCCTTAACGTACTTAAACAATAACCTAACTTGGCAACCAATGGCGATAATGTTATTATCATTAGCAGTGTCAGTAATTAAAACGGAGCAAGAAATTAACAAGAATTTTGATGAAGAGGGAGATAAGTTAAAGTAATCGTTAACCTAATCATTTCAGGCCCTCACTACAACTGTGATTAATTGGTTTTAAACGTCATAAGATTCCGAAATAAATTCGGAATGACGCTTAAAAATATAATTAGGATAAAAATAAACCTATAATTACTTTTTATATTCTTGTTTCAATAAAGTAATATCGGTAATAATTTTTTGCATCTTTTCTTTTTTTGTCCCGTCGTAAGAACCTCTAATTTGTCCTTTTTTATCAATTAAAACAAAGTTTTCGGTATGAACCCAATCGTTCTCTCCACCATCACCTTCGTCTAAAACAGCAAAATAATGTTTACGAGCTAAATTATATATGTGTTTTTTATCACCTGTCGTCACATTCCATTTTCCATCAATAACTCCTTTGGCATCTGCATATTTTCTTAATTGAGGTACACTATCCATAACCGGAGTTACGGAATGCGATAGAAACATAATGTCATCATCATTTTTATAATGCGCTTGTAATTCACCCATATTATAAGCCATTACAATACAAATTGTTTGACAACGCGTAAAAAAGAAATCAGCAATATAAATTTTATCTTTATAATCAGCATTGGTAATCGTTTCTCCATTTTGATTTATCAGTTTAAAACTTCCTATTTTATGATTTCTTGATTTTGTTCTTACAGAAGCATCAACCAATCTAGGATTTATATCTGCAGGATTATAAATAGGCAGTTTTTCTTCAACTTTTACTAAATGATAAAAAACTGGAATACCAACAGCACAAAAAACTAGTAGAAAAAGTAGGGTGCTTTTTGATTTTTTAAAAAAATTTAAATCCATTTTTAGTGTTTTTTTTTCAAAAATACGACTAAAAACAAAGTTTGGATATATGAACGTTAAAAAGTTTGTTAAAACCAAACCTCATCTATAACTCAAACTTTTACAGCTCTGATGAAAAACGTACATTTGTCCGATCTTAAATTTAGACATCAACCTTTATGGAAATTTTAATAAAAGCCTCACAATTTATTTTAAGCTTATCACTCTTAATCGTTTTGCACGAATTAGGGCATTTTATTCCTGCCAAAATTTTTAAAACCAAAGTAGAGAAATTCTATTTATTCTTTGATTATAAATTTTCAATATTCAAAAAGAAAATAGGTGACACCGTTTATGGTATTGGTTGGATTCCTTTAGGAGGATACGTGAAAATCTCTGGTATGATTGACGAAAGCATGGATACTGAACAAATGGCATTACCACCACAACCTTGGGAATTTCGTTCTAAACCTGCATGGCAACGTTTAATCATTATGTTAGGTGGTGTAATTGTAAATTTTGTTTTAGGTATTGTTATCTATATCTGTTTAATGTACACCTACGGTGAAAAATTTATACCGAATGATAGTTTAAAAGATGGGGTTTGGGTACAAGACCAATTAGGAAGAGATTTAGGTTTACAAACCGGAGATAAAATACTTGCAATAGATGGGCAAGCAATTAGAAAATTCAGCGAGCTTCCTTTAGAATTTATCAATGGAGATAATTACACGATTGAAAGAAACGGAACTGTTATTGAAAAAACAATTCCAATTGATTTTATTTCTAAACTAGTAGACAGAGATAAAAACGCTGGTTCTTTTATAAATATAAGATACCCTTTTGTAATCGCTAAAATATCTGAAGATTCACCAAATATTAAAAGCAATTTACAACCTAAAGATATTGTTACAGCGATAAACGGTATTTCAACAACGTATTTCGATCAAGCACAGGGTGAATTAAATAAATATAAAGGAAAAGAAATTAACCTTACTATTCGAAGAGGTACTGAAAGTTTAAATATTCCTGTGAAAATCACAGAAAAAGGTAAACTAGGTGTCTTACGAGGTCAGCTATCTTTAAAAGATTTAGAAAAATTAGGTTATTATAAATTAGCAGAAAAATCATATTCTTTTGCTGAAGCTATTCCTGCAGGAACAGTTAAGGCATGGTCTACAGTAACGAATTATGTTAAGCAATTGAAAAAGGTTTTTAATCCTAGCACAGGAGCTTACAAAGGTTTAGGTGGTTTTATTTCTATTGGTAGTATCTTTCCTGCTGAATTTAGTTGGGAGGTTTTTTGGACCATTACGGCTTTCTTATCTATCATGTTAGGTGTTATGAACTTATTACCTATACCTGCTTTAGATGGTGGTCATGTAGTATTTACATTATGGGAAATGATTACTGGTAAAAAACCAGGTGATAAATTTTTAGAATATGCGCAAGTAGCAGGCTTTCTTTTATTAATAACACTATTACTATTTGCAAATGGTAATGATATTTTTAGAACGTTTTTTAAATAATATATACTAACAGGAAAGAGATTAGCTAAAACTAATCCCTTTCCTGTTTCTTATCCTTCTTATATTTATTCCGAATATCTTAGTACATCTCATTATTTAAGGAAGAGCAACTCTCTACACGTTCTACTCACCAAAACGCTACATTAATTTTTCTTGAATATTCTTTTGTTATTCATCATACTTTTTATATTTCTCGTTAGTAAACCGATATGTGTTCACTTTAAAAAACTATAAGAAAAAGAAATTCGACAAGGATTTTATGCAATAAAAAAAGCATCATACTAAGTATGATGCTTTTTCTATTTATATTATCTTATTAGTAAATTTTACAAACTATTTATTCATGTTTTCAGAAGCGCGTCTTTCTAGTTCAGCTTGAAATTCTTCCATAACTGGTTTTACAGTACTATCTGGTATCTCTGCAACTTTTATATACAACAATCCATCTATCGCGTTATTAAACTTCGGGTCTACGTTAAAAGCAACCAAACGTGCATTTTGCTTCACATACTTTTTAATTAATACAGGCATACGTAATGCTCCTGGTTCAATCTCATCAATAATTTTATCAAATTTTTGCATATCTGCTTTAGTCGCATCAAATACAAAGTCTTTATCTGCATCCTTCAGTTTTACTTTATATTCCTTTTTAGGGTGAATATATTGAGCTACATATGGATCATAATAATGAGATTTCATAAATTCAATCATTAGTGATTTAGAAAAATCAGAGAACTTATTACTAATACTTACACCCCCCATTAAGTACTTATACTCTGGGTAGCGCAAGGTTGTATGAACAATACCTTTCCATAATAAAAACAATGGCATTGGTTTTTGTTGATAGCTTTTTGATACAAAAGCCCTACCTAATTCGATAGTACTTTGCATCATTGAATACAACTCTGGTTCAATTCTAAATAAAGTATGAATATAAAAACCATTAATTCCATGCTTTTTATAAATATCCTTCCCTAAACCCATTCTATAAGCACCTGCAAGCTCATTTTTAACATTATCCCATAAAAACAGGTGATGATAATACTTATCAAACTTATCTAAATCAATCGTCTTATTTGTTCCTTCTCCAACATCTCTAAAGGTAATTTCTCGTAATCTACCAATTTCATGTAAAATATTCGGAATCTCTTTTGCGCTCGCAAAAAACACTTCATAATTTTTACTTTGTAATAATCTACTCCCTTTATCTCTTAAATCATCTACCTCTTTAATAAATAAATCAGGTGTTTTTTGAGAGGTTATTTCCTTAGCCCTTCTTTGGGGGATTTTTAAACTTTGAGCTGATAAAATTTTTTGAGACGTTTTCTCAAACGGATTTGCCAACATATATGTTTTCTTTCTTATAAACTCATAAAAAGAAGGCACATCAGTGTATTGCTCTTGGTCTTTTACTGAAATAGGTTTCCCTATTCTTACTTTTATTACCCTGTTTTTTTGTGAAATTAATTCAGATGGAAGTTTGGCCGTTCGTAATGTGTCACTAATTTTAGATAAAAGATAAAATAATCGACTGTTTCTTGCGTGAAAATAAATAGGTATTACTGGTACTTTTGCTTTTTTAATTAAACGTACAGCTCCTTCTTCCCAGGGCTTATCAACAACTAATTTACCATCACGGTGCGTTGATACTTCTCCTGCAGGAAAGATACCTAATGGTTTTCCTTCACGTAAATGCATCAATGCACCTTTAACACCTGCAATACTTGATTTTGCATCTTTTCGGTTTTCAAAAGGGTTTACTGGCATTACATATGGCTTTAAAGGCTCAGCCCTATGTAATAAAAAGTTTGCAATAATTTTATAATCTGCTCTTTTTTCAACCAATAACTTCAATAGTAAAATACCATCAATCCCTCCTAAAGGATGATTAGAAATTGTAATAAAAGCACCCGTTTTTGGTATTCTTTTTAAATCCTCATCATGTATTTCAAATTCAATTTCACAATCATCTAAAAGACCATTTAAAAAATCTAAGTCAGACTTATCTTTATTATTATCATACAATCTATTAACAGCAGAAATACGCAAAATCTTCATCAACAACCAACCCATGAAAGCTCCGGCAGCCCCGAACTTATCAACTCCAATAACTTTAGCAATTTCTTTTGATGTAACTAATCCCATTAATTCAAATTTGGCATAAATGCAAATATAATGGATTTTTTCGAAATTTTCATTTTTTATTGTATAACCAACTGAGCAGTTTCAGTATTAATCTGGCTAATAATAGATTTACCCTTTTTACGTATTTTATTTATAGCTTCATCATTAAAATGACGAATGGTATAAAGAGTTACGTTTTTATATGATTTTATATTGAAATTAGTTTTTAAGTCATTATAAAACGCCTCAAAATTATTATACTTATCATCAATACATACAGAAAAACTAATTGCTGAGTTTTGAATTAAGTTAACCTTTAACTTATAATCACCTAATTTTTTAAAAACATCGCTAATATTACTTTCAACCATAAACGAGAAATCTTTTGCTGAAATTGAAACCAAAATTTGATTTTTCTTTACAATAAAACAAGGTATTTCTGGGTTTATTTTTTTTCCTCTTCCAACACAAGTCCCTTTATTAGAAATATCATCAAAAGAACGAACAAATAGTGGTATGTTTTTTTTCTCTAATGGTTGAATTGTTTTTGGGTGTATTACCGATGCTCCATAAAAAGCCATTTCTATAGCTTCTATGTATGATATTTCATTTAATAATTCAGTCTCAGTAAACACACGAGGATCTGCATTTAAAACACCATCAACGTCTTTCCAAATAGTAACACTATCGGCATTTAAACAATAGGCAAAAACACCTGCGGTGTAATCAGATCCTTCTCTACCCAAAGTAGTTGTTTCTATACCAACACCACCTAAAAACCCTTGGGTGATATTCAATTGAGAAGTAATTATATTTTCTTTAATTATTTGCTCAGTTAATTCCCAATTAATTTTTGCATCTCTATAATTAATATCTGTTTTTATATAATCTCTTACATCTAACCACTTGTTTGATACACCAATTTCTGATAAGTAAGCACTTACGATATTGGTAGACAACAACTCTCCATAACCAACAATTTGGTCATACACATAGTTATAATCTTCCAACTTATTTCGAGTCATAAAACCACTCAACTCACCTAGTAAAAAGTTGACTTTATTATAAACTTCATGATCCTTTTCAAAAAGATCTGCTATAATTTTTTTATGAAAATCTTCAACGAAATTTAAAGAATCTCTTAAATTTTGTTTCTTATAAAAATAGGCATCTACAATTTTTTCAAAAGCGTTTGTCATTTTTCCCATTGCAGAAATAACAACCAGAACATTCTCTGTTCCTTCGTGCTGCAACACATTTGCTACATTTCTCACACCATCAGCATCTTTTACTGATGCTCCTCCAAACTTAAATATTCTCATTACAAAATTGTGTTAAGTTTTGTTCATTCATATGGCAAACTCTCCATTCATCATAAACAGCAGCTCCCGTATTTTTATAAAACTCAATAGCGTTCGTATTCCAATCTAACACTTCCCAAGCGACTCTTTTAAATTTATTCACATGTGCATATTTCATAACTGAAGCATACAGTTTTTTCCCTGCTCCTATTCCTCTTTTAGCTTCAGTAACCATTAAATCTTCTAAATGAATTGACTTCCCTTTCCATGTAGAATAACGTTCATAAAAAAGCGCCATTCCTATAATAGTTCCATCTAGCTCTTCAGCAACAAATGTTTTAAATTTAGGATTTTTAGAAAAGCCATCTTGAAGTATATTCTCAACAGTAATTTCTACTGCATTAGGTTCCTTTTCAAAAACAGCTAGCTCAATAATCAAATTTAATATTGATTGCGCGTCTTTTTTTTCTCCTGATCTAATTGTAAAACTCATTATAAAAATTTTGTGTAAAGATAATTCTTAAAACATTCCGTTAAAACAAATAGAAAATTAAAACACATAGTTTGTTTTTGTTGAAAATTTAGCAAAAAAAAGTGCAATCAGTAAAAACTGATTACACTTCTTAAAAATTTTCACTGAAATTTACTTACAGTTTGTCAGATCATTACAAAACTTTAATAAACTCTCTTCTGTATTCTTATAACTTTTTACTTTTGCCTTATCAGCAACAGCAGGACAGTCTTTCGCTAATTTCGCAAGTTTTTTCTTAAATCCAAAAACAAAGCCCATGCTTAAGGTAGAGTTACCATTTTCGCTACCAGCTGGCACAATAACTAGTTCTTTATTTTTAAATTTATATAAAGAAATTTTGTCAGATTCAAAAAGCACTTTACATAACTTATCTGTTGCTCCACCTAAAACAGCTTGAGCTACACCGACAGAACCAGATTTTACAGAAGACTCTTTAAACTTAATGTTTTTATAGTGTAAACCATCAGTAAACAAAAGCTCTTTACATCCTTTAGCTTTTTTTATTCTTGTTCCTATTGGTGTTCCATTAGCGTCATATTGTATCGTTTTTAAATCATATCCTATTTTAGTAATGTCACTTGTATTTATATCTACAAGTACCGTATCATTTTTTTTAGTAATTAAATACGCTTTATTTAATTCAAGATTATACGCAGTCTTAGGTTGTTGAGAAGACACCTCTCTCTCTTCTTCCTCTTTTTTCACATTACTGATGTCTTCTGTAAGCACTTTCATATGTCGAGATTTCATTTTATTTATCTCTAAAGTTTCTGCAAGAGAAGCAGCACTTCTTAAAAACCCTCTACCATCAGATTTATCATAGTCATTGTCAATTATTTTTTGCCCGTATTCTTTTACCTTTTCTGGCATATCTAAATAATAATAAATATTAGCAAGATTATAATAACTTGCATATTTAACTTTTCTCATTTTACGTTTAGTTCCCGGATATCTAGGAATTACATCATTAAAATAAGCAATAACAGGTTCTAGTTCTTTTGAAATATCATTCATTGCTTCATCATGTTTCATCTTCTCAAAGATGCTTTTAAGCTTATTATAAGCTTCATGATGCGCCTTAGTTTCTGGGTGCTTTTTAGAAGCTAAAATCCATAAAAACTTAAGATTAGAGCTATAACTTATATAACCATATCTAGAATTTAAATATGAATTGATAGTACTTTTTATTCCTGATCTATGTTTAGATCTCTGATTGCTTTTAATATCGTACTTGTTAATTTTATAGTATTTTTCTGCTTTATAATAGCTACTAAAATCACTACTTTTATAGTCTTCACTTTGCTGAAAGTTCTTTTCATAACTTTGAGAAGTACTTGCATTAATCACATTCATTATTCCACTAGACTTAAAACTAGCTGTAACTTTATATGTATACCATGATGATGTTACATTACCATCTTTATCTTTTTTTACATGCTTTTCTTTCTCAATTTTCACATCACTAACAACTGTACCGTTAAAATTGTAATTAATATCTAATGTTCCTGGAGCGTTTACTTTTGAAAAACCTTTAATAGTAACTCCATTAAGATTAATAGAATACGTTCTCTTATCGTTTTCTATAATAGGATCAGTTGGAAGTTCAACATAAGAAACATGAAATCTTTCTCTATCTAGATTTGTGCTCTGAGCGAAGGAATTAAGACATGATAATAATGCTCCTAAAAGTAATAATTTTTTCATCTTTTAATTTTTTTAGTGCGAATATAAACAACCTTTTTGATTACCAATAATCTCTATGATACTTCACTATAAAAAGGTGCTTTTTATTTAACAAATACTTCCTCCACAAAATTTAATATTCGAAAACGTTGTAGTTGCTCTAAAAAGTTGGCATCTTTGTACGCAACACAAAAATTTAACATGAATAACAAGCACATGACTCTTGGTGAGTTTATTATTGGCAATCAAAAAGATTTTAAATATTCTTCTGGTGAGTTATCTCGCTTAATGAATTCTATTCGTTTGGCAGCCAAAGTAGTAAACCATGAAATCAGAAAAGCGGGTCTAGTAGATATTACTGGAGCTGCGGGTGATATTAATATTCAAGGAGAAGCACAACAGAAATTAGATGTTTTAGCAAACGATCTTTTCAAACAAACACTTATTAATCGTGAAATTGTTTGTGGTATTGCAAGTGAAGAAGAAGATGATTTTGTAATTGTTGAAGGTCAGAATAAAACAAACGAAAACAAATATGTTTTATTGATGGATCCTTTAGATGGATCATCAAATATTGATGTAAACGTATCGGTAGGAACTATTTTTTCTATTTACAGAAGAATTTCTCCCGTTGGTACTCCTGCTACTAAAGAAGATTTCTTACAAAAAGGAAACGAACAAGTAGCTGCCGGTTATGTTGCTTATGGTACTTCAACAATGTTGGTATTTACAACTGGTAACGGCGTAAACGGATTTACATTAAACCCAGCGATTGGTACTTTTTACTTATCGCACCCAAATATGCAATTTCCTGAAATTGGTAAAATATATTCGGTAAGCGAAGGTTATTTTACGTACTTTCAAGAAGGAATGAAACGCTTTTTAGTTCATTGCAAAGACTTAAACGAAGCTGATAACCGACCTTATACTGCTAGGTATGTTGGTTCATTAGTTACCGATTTTCATAGAAATATGATTAAAGGTGGAATTTATATATATCCTTCAACAACAATTACTCCTAACGGAAAATTACGTTTACTATACGAATGTAATCCTATGGCTTTTATTTGTGAGCAAGCAGGTGGTAGAGCTACAGACGGATTTACCAGAATAATGGACATAAATCCAACCGAATTACACCAACGTGTTCCTTTTTTCTGCGGAAGTAAACAAATGGTAGAAAAAGCCGAAGAATTTATGACTGAATTTTCTATTGATGAAAAACCTAAATATTAAAGAATAGTTATTTCTTATATCAAAATAAACTTAGAATAAGGCAAACAGTTGTTTGCCTTATTTTTTTGAATTAAATTTACATTTGTAAAAACAAAAAATTAACTTTTTTAAAAACATACAATTATGGCTTTTGACTTACCAAAATTAGGATATGCATACGATGCATTAGAACCAAATATAGATGCTAGAACTATGGAAATTCACCATAGCAAACACCATAACGGATATACAGCTAAATTAAACGCCGCTGTTGCTGGAACTGATTTAGAAGGAAAATCTATTGAAGATATTCTTGCTAATTTAGATATGAGTAATGGTGCTGTTCGTAATAACGGAGGTGGATTTTATAATCACTCTTTATTTTGGACAGTAATGAACCCAAAAGATAGAGGTTATTTATCTGGAGAATTAAAAGATGCTATTGAAGCTGAATTTGGTTCTAAAGATGCTTTTATCGAAGCTTTTTCTAAAGCTGCTGCAACACAATTTGGTTCAGGATGGGCTTGGTTATGTGTAGATAAAGGTGGTAAAGTATCAGTATGTTCTACTCCAAATCAAGACAATCCATTAATGCCTGGTGTTACTTGTGGCGGAACTCCAATCTTAGGATTAGATGTTTGGGAACATGCTTACTATTTAAACTACCAAAACCGTCGTCCTGATTATATTGATGCTTTCTTTAAAGTAATTAACTGGAACGAAGTTGAAAAAAGATATGCTGACGCTAAATAATAACGCAGTTATTTTTAGTAATTCATTCTTATAAAAAAAGCCCGAAATTTTTAAATTCGGGCTTTTTAACTTTAAACTTTCTGAAACCGTAAGTTCCCTACTCTTTCATCAAAACTTTTTTCTTTAAGAGGCAAAACTGCATTTTCAAATAATTCAAGTAAATCTTCAGAATGTTTTTCAGAAGATAATTTCATTAAGTTAAAATACACAAATGAACTCCATAGTACAGCTTTTAGCTCAGTCTTTGTTTCATTCCACATTCGTATTTCAACTAACAAATTTTTATTTCCATAATTGATTAATTGAGAATCTATAACCACCGTTTCCATTAAAGTAGCAGGCTTTAAATAAGCAATTTGATGTGATGCTACTACCCAGCTTTTACCTGTTGTTTTTCCATGCTTATAAACATCTAAATTATAGTTTTCAATTAATTGATCTTCTCTAGCATTGATAAGGTAATTAAAGTAAGACGCATTATTTAAATGATTAAAAGGATCACAATCCTGAAATCTGATTTTTGCTTTACTTTCTAAAATTTTTAGTAATTCCATTGTATTAAATATTTAAAATATACCAATCGGTATATTTATGATTAAAAAAATAGTTATTGTTGTAATTGTTCTTTTATAATTTGTTTAATTACTTCTGATAAATCAATAAGATAGCTATCATCTTTCATAATATAAGACATATAAACAGCTCCTTCTATCATATAAAAAAAACGTTTCGCATATAACATACTATCTACTGAACTTTTAATTTCATTAGATGCTTTCCCCATATCAATTAGCTCAGCAAAACGATCTAAAATTCTATAATTGTATGACTGTACTAATTTAGATATTTTGTTATCTTGATTATCAGAATCTACTCCTATATTTAAGATAGGACAACCTCCGAATTGCTTGTTATAATGATAATAACCTTTATAAAAAGATGCTATATTTAATAACATAGTTAAAGGAGTTGCTCCTTTACTTACTTCCTTATTTAAATCTTTTAAAACCCTTCTTACTGAAAACCGAAAGGCCTCTAAAGCTAAGTTTTCTTTATTTTCAAAATGACCGTAAATTGCACCTTTTGTTAATCCCGTTGCTTTTGTTATTTTAGATAAACTCATAGCAGAATACCCATTTTTATTAAAAATAGGAGCGACAGTTTCGATTATAAAAGCTTTTGTTTTTTCTGACTTAGACAAATTGGAAAAATTATGATACAAATATATATAAAATATACCAATTAGTATATTTTATATTGAATGCATAAAAAACTTCTTAAAAAGGAGTTTTTTATTATTTATTTAAGGCTTGTTCTAAATCTTCTATTAAATCAATTATATCTTCAACTCCCACACTCAAACGAATTAGAGAATCAGTAATCCCTATTCTTAAACGTTCTACTTCAGGTATAGAACCATGTGACATAGTTACCGGATGGTTTACCAAGCTTTCTACTCCGCCTAATGATTCTGCTAGTGTAAATATTTTTGTGCTTTCCAAAAACGCAAATGCTGCTTGTTTACTTTCATCTTTTAATCGAAAAGAAACCATTCCCCCAAAATCATCCATTTGCTTTTTAGCAATTTCATGATTTGGATGACTTTTTAATCCTGGATAATAAACATCTTTTACTTTTGGGTGTTTTACTAAATATTCTGCAACTGCTTTACCATTTTCACAATGACGCTGCATACGCAAGTGTAATGTTTTAATACCCCTTAAGGCTAAAAAAGAATCCATTGGGCCAGCAATTGCACCTGCTGCAAATTGCACAAAATGCAATTGTTTCGCCAAATCAGCATCTTTAACCATTAGAGCACCCATAACTAAGTCTGAGTGCCCTCCTAAATATTTTGTAGCTGAATGCATTACAATATCTGCCCCTAAATCTAAAGGGCGCTGTAAATACGGCGTTGCAAATGTATTATCTACTGCCACTAAAATAGCAGTATCTTTTGCTTTTACTGCCTTGGAAATTTCGGCTATATCTGCAATTTTCATTAATGGATTCGTTGGCGTTTCTAACCAAATTAGCTTCGTAACATCTGAAATAGCATTTGTTACATTTGCTACCACATCCATATCTACAAACGTAAATTTTAAACCATATTTTTGAAACATTTTAGTAAACAATCGATACGTTCCTCCGTATAAATCATCTCCAGCTATTATCTCATCACCAGGGTTTAATGTTCTTAAAACACAATCGATTGCTGATAGCCCAGATGAAAAAGCAAAACCATGTGTACCATTTTCAATAGCAGCGAAAGCCTTTTCTAACGCAGCACGTGTTGGATTTTCACCACGAGAATACCCATAGCCTTTATGAACGCCAGGGCTAGATTGTGCATAGGTTGAGGTTTGAAATATAGGTGGCATTACTGCACCTGTAGCTTCTTCATGTTTTTGACCTCCGTGTATTGCTTTTGTATTAAATTTCATCTTAATAAAAATTTAAAAAACCTTTATTGGTTTAAGAAGTGTTTCTACGATTAGTTACTTCTCAAAACACCCTATATTATGGTTTCGTGCTATTACCACGAAAAATTTAGACCAGGTTTTACACTAATTTAGTTAAAGCCATTATAGTACCTAAATGAATTCCTTCGTGTAAATTATTAAAAGTGATAGCCGTTTCTATAGAATCTAACGTAAAACCAAGACTTGTTTCATATTCATTGAATTCAGTAAAAATTCCTGCTTCATAATCTTCCTGTAACGTATCTGGTAAACCAATTAATAATTCTTTAACTTCTTCAAAATCTTCCTCTGAAAATGTTTCCGTTGGTGAAGTTCCCTTTTTATAGTTTTCAATTAACTCATCAGAAGCTAAACAATTTAATCCTGATAATTTATAATGCAATAACTGTTGCGTAACTACTAAATGGGCAACATTCCATGCTATGTTATTTTTAAACCCTTCTGGAATTTTGTGCAATTGGTCTATTGATAAGTGCTCAATTTTTTTTAATACTAATTCTCTCGATTTTTTTAAAATTTCAAATTGCTTGTTCATTATTCTACCTATTTTAGCGAAAATCAAAGATAATTATTAAACAATGAAGAAAGTATATTTTTTACAAACTTGTGATACTTGCCGACGCATATTAAAAGAAGTAAATCTTGAAGGATTTGAAAAGCAAGAAAT
>CBDTZS010000046.1:0-23356 GCA_965364955.1 uncultured Tenacibaculum sp.
ATCACAAGATAAAAAACAACAATTATTTGCTTTTGCTCGTTACGAAGATTTTAATACACATGCTTCAACTGAGGGTGGATTAGCTAAAAACTTAGGGTATGATCGTAATGAATGGACGTTTGGTTTAACTTATAAAGTTGCTCCGGGTGCTGCATTTAAAGCAGATTATCAATTTAAAAATAATGCTATAATTGGCGGCCAAACTACTAAACAACTAAACTTAGGTTTCGGTGTTTGGTTCTAATTACAATTAGAAGTTTGTTATTTTTTGTAATAATCGAATCAAATTTTTATAA
Organism: uncultured Tenacibaculum sp.; assembly: GCA_965364955.1. Classification (GTDB taxonomy): domain Bacteria; phylum Bacteroidota; class Bacteroidia; order Flavobacteriales; family Flavobacteriaceae; genus Polaribacter. Next base: position 297 of record CBDTZS010000046.1, read on the forward strand.
TTTGGTTCGGTTATTGTTTTTTATTTAGACTAATTCTAATATTTTTGTAATATGAAAACACGTCAGCTTTTATTTTTTTTATTAATCATTACTTCTATAGGTTTGGTATCATTTAGTATTCCTCAAAATTTAAAGAAGAAAGTAACTAAGGAAATAAAGAAAACGTTTAATATTGAAGCTTTTACTTTAAGTAAAGTGATCGTTCCAGACTCGATTAATAATCAGTTAAAATGGAAAATAAATAAAGATAATTTATTGAAAATATCTATTGAAGATAAAACTATCGGTTATGCTTTTATAGATAAGGCACCTAGTAAAACGGATGAGTTTGATTTTTTAGTTTTATTAGATGTAAACTTAATTGTAGCTAAAACTAAAGTATTAATTTATCGTGAAGATTATGGCGGTGAAATAGGTAGTAGACGTTGGTTAAAACAATTTATAGGTAAAACATCTAAAGATAAATTGAAATATGAAAAAGATATTATAGCAATTTCGGGAGCAACAATTTCAGCATCTTCTATGACAATTGCCATTAATAATTTTCTTCGAAATCTAGAAATCCTTCACAAAAACAACGTACTATAAATGCAAACTCACGGAGCAATTCATCAATTTCCTAAAGAAATAAAATTACTAATACTCGTTTTTGTTTGTACGTTAAGTATTGGTTTTTTTGGTGGAATATCATTTGTTAGAGATACAACTAATTCTAATCCATCAGGAATTGAAGAGCGTTATTTAGGAAATGAGCATGATGAAGCAGCAACTACAATGAAGTTTAAAAAATCATCAGGTGAAATAAAAACAATGGTGCATAATCATATTTTATCACTGTCAGTCATTTTCTTCCTATTCGCAATTATTTTATCAACAACCAGTATTAATAAAAAGCTGAAATTATTTTTAATGATAGAACCTTTTATTTCAATCATTTGTACTTTTGGTGGAATTTATTTAATGTGGACAGGAATTACTTGGATGAAATATGTTGTTATGATTTCAGGCTTATTTATGACCCTCTCATTTAGTTTAGGCATTTTAATGATTTTTAATCAGCTAAGAATGAAAAGAATTTAAATAAACTTCTTTAATTATATATTGTAACATAATTATAAATATCATCAACTTTTCTTATCTCTAGTAAATTTTTATTTGCATTGATAAATGTTTGAGATTTTCTTCCATTTAAAGATACTTTAGAATTCACATAAATTTCTAACTTTTTATATCCTTTTTTCTGATATTCTTTTTTTAAAAATTGAGCATACTGCCAAATCATATCGGGTTGAAAACTCATTTGTTTTTCTTGAACGGTTGATAATCGATTGGATGGATATTCAATCCAATATTTATCAGAATTTTTGTCAATAATTTTAAATTCGGTATACCCATTTTTCTCCATTAGCATTACATTCCAAGAAAATCTAAAGCCGTTTTCTGTCCACAATACATTATCTGTTAAAAGATGATGGCGAAGCGGAAATAGTACTTGAAAAACAAAGAAGAGAAGTAAAAATTGAAGTATGAACCTATTTGTTTTATAGTTTAGTTTGACTTCGTTTTTTTTAGGAAGATTGATTTCAAAATAGTTTAAAATATTTTTCCACTCTTGATATGTAATAAACACTAAACTTCCAAAAATCATCACCCAAGGAAACATACCTATATTAAATAGAACATGTGTTAATACGTGAAAAACTACAACAAAAATATAAGCAATAGAGCGGGTTCTTTTTGTCCATAATAAAAAAGGAATTAGTAAATCATATAACATTCCGCTCCAGCTAAAAATAAAAGGAGTAATATCATATTCGAATAACCAACCAATTATGGGAGTTCCTGTTCTAGTTTTTAACCAAATGTTAAGAGGTTGAGCGTTCAACAACCAATCTGGTTTTAATTTTGCAATACCTCCAAAAAAATAAACAATAGCTAATTGTAGCTTAAAAATAGCAATTGTCCAATTAGGGAGGCTGAATAGTTTTATACTTGGAAACAACTTTACATCTATCGAATAATTTCGATTAGCTGGAACTAAAATTAGTAAAAAAGCAACCAATGAAACAAAATAATAATGATTTAAATACCATGATTTTTCTATAAGCTCTAAATAAGTGAATGTAAAAAAGAATATAATGGTTGCTATTCTATATAAAAAACCTAAGCCGATACATAATGCAGATACACCACAAAGGATAACAATGGCATACATTATAGTAATATCAAAAGGACGAACCCAATCAAAAAACTGATAAGTAAAATGAAAAGAGGGGGTTATATAACAGTCTTCAATCCAACCATTATATAAAAAACGAAACATTGAAAAGCACATTAAAAAACCAAATGCCATTCTAAAAATGGCAAGTGGTAAAATTGATGTTTTTTTCAATAAATAAGCTCTTGTTTTAATCACCATCGTTATCGCTTATGGTAATAGTTGATCCAATAGCATTAGCTAAATCTACTTTTATTAAGATTAGTAAATTTGTAATAGAGGCTCGTAAATCAGAAACTTGCTGTTTGTTATGAACTAATTCTTCACGTAAAGGATTTTTAATGATATCTATTTTTAATTTGCAATTTGCAAAAGCTTTATTTATCCTTTCATTTAAAGAGGTTTGACCAATCAACTCTAAATAATTATCATATCCCCATTTAATAGAATTCTGTTTAAAATTACCCGTATAACATTTTTCTAATGCAATTAAATGTTCATGAATTATTTCAAGCGAAAACATGCTTCTATGTGCTTCTAATAAATCTATAATTACAGTGCCTCCATTTTGTTCACCTAAAGGTTTACCTAGCTTAGAAATGATAATTTCTTCCAATAAAGATACCATGGCATTCGTAAGCTGGTTTTGACTACCGCTAATTCCGTTTTCTAAAGAATTTAAAAAAGTAGCTTTATTATTTATCCAAAGTGTTTTTAATTGAGTTGCTTTATTTTCTAGATCATCGATTAAAGCGGCTAAATATTCTAACCTTCTTTGACTATTGGTATTAACAGTAAATGTATTTAATATAGTATCATTATCGTCAGATGAAAACAGTAGGTATTCTAAGGCAGACAAACCTTTAGCCGATGACCCTTTAGAATCAATAAAACCTTCATTTATAATATCACTTCCGTTAATATAGCTATTGATTAAGTTCGTATTGGTTTTCCATCTATTAATTTCAAAATGAATAAAACTATCTTCAATAGTTCCTAAATTATATAATTCTAACTGTTTCCAAACTCTCATTACATTTTTCCAACTATTTTGGGTATTTGTTAAATTTACCACAGAAGGTGTTTGTTTTAGAGTACTAATTTTTTGTTTTAAACTTGTGGCTTCAGTAACGAATTTTATTGAAAGAATATGTATTTCATTCTCATAGATGTTTTCTAATTGAGCAGTTCTATAATATTCAATTTGGTATTGATCTTCTGTAATTCCGCTATTATCACAACTTATAAATAAACATGTTGTAATGATTATAAGAACACTAATGATTAAAATTATTTGTTTGTTAAAATGTAACATTGTTATAATGATTTTATGAAGTCTAAAACTTTTTTTCTTTCTGTTAATGATAAATTCATGAATTCTAATTTAGAATTTTCAGCTTCTCCACCGTGCCATAAAATAGCTTCTTCAATGTTTCTAGCTCTACCATCATGTAATAGGTTGGTGTGCCCATTAACGGTTTCTATTAATCCAATACCCCAAAGTGGGGGAGTTCTCCATTCATTTCCTGTGGCTTTAAAATCTGGTGCATTGTCAGCTAAATCATCTCCCATATCATGTAATAATAAATCGGTGTATGGCCTAATAGTTTGATTTTCTAAAGCAGGAATTGTATGTGAACCTGTTTTCATTTTCGGAATATGACAAGCAGCACAACTAACGGAATTAAATAATACCTTTCCTTCTAAAATCCCTTGATTATCATGATTTCTACGAGCAGGAACACCTAAAGTGCTTGAGTATAAAGTAACTCTACCTAATTTGTCATCAGGTATTTCTGGTGTTCCTCCATTTGTAATTTGGTTACAATCTACACCATCAGGGCAATTTTCATCAGGAAATAACGAAGATGTAATTCCTAAATCTCCAGCAAAAGCTCCAGCTACTTGTTGTCTTATAGTTGGCTGATTGGCTTTCCAACCAAAACGACCTAAAGAGCTAGCTTGTTTTTCTACGTTCCAAACATAGTTTGGTTTTCCAGAAATACCATCTCCATTAGTATCGTTTTCATCAGCATAACCTAAAATGGTATTCTGTGGTATTGCTTCCAATAAACCTAGTCCTGGCATTTGTTGCGCAACTCTAGGAGAAATTTGAATATTTGAAGCTAAACTCCCATAAGTTAAGTTTTTTATACTGTAAGTAGGTTTTCTTAAGTTTATTGATTTTCCATCTGAATAATTTACAACTAGCGAAGTATAAGTAACATCAAATGTTCCTTCTGTAGTTGTATTAAGAATTGATTGATCTTGCAATTGTCCTCCATAGATAGGATCTGAATTACTTGCGCCAGTGCTTGTAACTCCAGGAGTACTTAAACGTAATAATAATCCGTGATTTATTTCTCCAATTACTTCAGGAGCACGACCTCTACCATCTCTAAAATGACACGTAGAACAGGCTCTTGCGTTAAAAAAAGGACCTAAACCGTCTCGTGCAGTTGTAGATGCAGGTGCGGTTACCCAATTTTGGTTAAATAAAGAATTACCCGTAAAGAAAAACAAGGAATTATCTCCTTTCAAATTTGAAGCTTGCAAGCCAAAGGCATTTACTCCTTCACTAAAAACGGTAGTTTGGCCACCAGATAATTCTTCATTTTCTTCTGCAACTAATGGCGTATAAGTTTCATCTTTAGAGCATCCGAAAGTAAAAACTAAAGAGAAAAAAAGTAAAAGTTTTTTATATGTATCCATATTATACCGAACAATCAGAGCCCTATTATTAGACTCTGATTATTTATGTTTTATAGTAGATTTAACTTTATTATTCTGGTAAATCAGCTGAAATTTGTAAACCTAAGGCCGTAGCCCCCTCAACAAACTTATCTCCTAAATTATTTAGGGAGTTTACAGATAATAAAACCTTAGGTCTTTCTGTAGTGTCTGAAATTGCAAAATCAAAAGGAGTTGCAGTAGCGTTAATTGTTGTTTCTGCAGTTGCTAATGATGTAGATACTTGAGTACCTAAAGTAGTATTAGTTTCATTTACTAAATCTTTTAAAGAAGGACCGCTGATGTTTTTATAAGTTCCATTATAAACATTTATGATTCCATCTAAATTTAAGCGGATATCTCTATCAGTATTATCAGAGAAACAAGAATGCTCATCTTCTTGATCTTTGTTATCGTATGCAACGAAAATACGTTCACCAGATAATTCTCCTTTAGTTAAAATGGCAATACCAGTAAACATATTTTTTAAAGCCGTATCCTCTGATAAAGCTAAAAAAGTTGTTTTATAAGAACCTTCCCAAGCATTTACTAATAATTGTAAATGATCTGTTAATAAATCTGCACAAACTTTTAAATACTCCTTTCTTCTATCTGCATTAGCAGCAGAAGTATAATCTGTATAAGCGCGTTGTCCTGCTTTTTTTTCTGAGGGAAGAGTTAAATCTTGGCCCCATAATAAAAACTCGATAGCGTGGTAGCCAATACTTACAGATTTTTCATTGCTTCCAGGTTGATTAATTCCTAATAGAGAAGCTTTATCAATTGTAGGATACATTGTAGGATTATTGATAATGCCTGAATTAGCATCACCTTGAACATAGTCAATATAATTCTCGTCTAAAGGCCATGAGTTTAATAAACCTTCAGGAGCATCATCGTTCATGTCAATAGGACCACTTGCAAAACGAAAGGCTTCAGTTGTTCCGTAACTTTCTCTTGCCGCTTTCCATGCTGTTTTAGCAGCAGTAAGGTTAGCTTTTGTTGGTGTTGTAGTTAATGTACTAATAGTAGTTTCTAAAGCCTCTGCATCAGTAAGTGCGTTTTTATAATTTTGTAATACAATGTTTGCATAATTTTCAATTACTTCTTTTTTACTAATTTTATTTGTCGGGATAACATCATTGTTCTCATTACATGAAACTAAAAGAAACGTAGAGGTTAAAGCAGTTAATAATAATTTAATTTTCATTTGTTTTTATTTAGATTTATTAAAAATAGATTGCAAACATATGATTGATATTTAATTCCACAAAGCTTATTTAGACTTATTTTAAATAAAAATAAATAATTATGTTAACCTTAAATTAAGATGTAATTATCGCTATATATAGTATCTTTGCATGCAATTAATTAACAACACACTAAATTAATTGCCCATGCAAGCTCACCAATCAAAAATTATAGGCGAAGGTTTAACGTATGATGACGTTTTATTAATACCAGCTTATTCCGAAATACTTCCAAGAGAAGTTTCTATTCAAACAAAATTCACTAAAAATATAACAATAAATGTTCCTATAGTATCCGCTGCTATGGACACTGTTACCGAATCTGCAATGGCTATTGCTATCGCAAGAGAAGGAGGTATAGGTGTGTTACATAAAAACATGACAATTGAGCAGCAAGCTCAAGAAGTTCGTAAAGTAAAACGTGCAGAATCAGGAATGATTATCGATCCAGTTACGTTGCCATTAACGGCAGTAGTTTTAGATGCTAAAATGTTAATGAAAGAACATAGTATCGGTGGAATTCCTGTTATTGATGAACACGGAATTTTAAAAGGAATTGTTACCAACCGTGATTTACGTTTTGAACATAAAAATGATAGAGCTATTGTAGACGTAATGACTAAAGAAAATTTAGTTACTGCGGCAGTTGGAACTTCATTAAAATCAGCCGAAAGTATTTTACAAGAAAATAAAATTGAAAAATTGTTAATTGTAGATGATAATTACAAGCTTTCTGGGCTAATTACATTTAGAGATATAACAAAGGTTACTCAAAAACCAATAGCGAATAAAGATACTTATGGTCGTTTACGTGTTGCAGCTGCATTAGGTGTTACTGCAGACGCTGTTGATAGAGCAGAAGCTTTAGTAAAAGCAGGAGTCGATGCTGTTATTATTGACACAGCTCATGGGCATACTAAAGGAGTAGTAACTGTTTTAAAAGAGGTGAAAGCTAAGTTTCCTCAGTTAGATGTTATTGTTGGTAATATTGCTACGGCAGAAGCAGCGAAGTATTTAGTTGAAGCAGGAGCAGATGCAGTAAAAGTTGGTATAGGACCAGGGTCAATTTGTACAACTCGTGTTGTAGCAGGTGTTGGGTTTCCACAATTTTCTGCGGTATTAGAAGTTGCAGCCGCTATAAAAGGTAGTGGAGTTCCAGTAATTGCTGATGGTGGAATCCGTTATACAGGTGATATCCCTAAAGCGATTGCCGCAGGAGCAGATTGTGTAATGTTAGGTTCATTATTAGCAGGAACAAAGGAATCTCCAGGAGAAACGATTATTTACGAAGGACGTAAATTTAAATCGTATAGAGGAATGGGATCTGTTGAAGCAATGAAACAAGGTTCTAAAGATCGTTATTTTCAGGATGTTGAAGATGATATTAAAAAACTAGTACCAGAAGGTATCGTTGGGCGTGTACCATACAAAGGTGATTTGGAAGAAAGCATTCATCAATTTGTTGGAGGTTTACGAGCAGGTATGGGGTATTGTGGTTCTAAAGATATTGAAACATTAAAAGAAACGGGTAAATTTGTACGTATAACAGCAAGTGGAATTAACGAAAGTCATCCACACGATGTTGCTATTACAAAAGAAGCACCTAATTATAGTCGAAGATAATTTTAGTATAGAATTTCTAAAAAGCAAACGCTGTTAATTTAATTATTAACAGCGTTTTTTTATTCCATTAATAGTTGTTCACTATTTAAAGCTGTTCTAATAACGGGTTTGAGTTCTTTAAATGTTTCTGGGTGAATACCTCTATCATAAAAAAACTCACGAACTTCTTTTTTATTTTTACCATGCCAAATAATAGCTTTTTCTTTTTTAAAGAAAATAGTACTGTCTGTAACTAAAACATTCTTAAACCTCTTTATGTTTATAAAATACTTATTATTATTGATAACGTTTTTCTTAAGACAAGAAGATTTCTCATAATAGGTTTCTTTCCAAATTATGCGATTTTCATTAATTGCGTAATTATTTCTATATACATGAGCACTAAAAAAGAAGAGAAGTACTAGAGGAATAATTATGGTTATTTCGTTGGTATATTTTTTATACCATTTTATTTGTGGTGGAGGAATAAAAAGGCCCTGTTTAATAGCTTGCTCATGAGAGTTCTTATTGACTTTTGCAAGAGGTAAAGATTTTGAATGGTTAGCTATATATTCTTGATAGTTTTCATAATCTAAATATTGAGCCATAACATCTCTTAAAAAGCTATCAGTTTTAGCATTAACATTTTCTTTTTTATCAATATATTTTTCTTGTAACCGTATGGCTTTCTTTTTTTCCATGTAGTTAAATTTACCATGTTTTTTTTCTAATAGCTCTTGAATAAAAAACACTGCTTTTCCATGGTTCTTTGTTATAGATTCATTCTTTTCTATTTTACTAAAGAAGTCAATAATAAGTCTTTCAATCATAATAAGTTATGGGGATTGTTCAATAATTGTCCAAAATTACTTCTATTAGACAGTTATTGATTACGGTTACCCATAAAACAGACAATTTGTACTTGGTTAAAAATTGTCTAAAGACTGACGAAACAAAACCTTAAAAACCTTCCAATATTTGCACCAGAATTAATCGATAAAACAAAAATTTAAAAATCGATTAGTACTCTTAAAAGATTTTAAATCAGTGGTATTTATTAGAAGGGAAGCTACTAAATAACACTGATTTTAATCTTCACTTCCCATATAAGAGGCGCGCGACTCTTTTAAAATTATTAGGCTTTTCAAGCACCATAAAAATCTGAGCACCTGCTTGGAAAGGAAAACTAATGCTCAAAATTTTAAAAGTTTAAATAATGAGAAAAGTAATTTTTATAGCCGTTTTATTAATAAGTGGAGTATTTACATCTTGTACAGATTTAGAAGAAGATACTATAGAACAAGTAGAACAAGAGCTTGAAACTACGGGAGGAGAGAACGATCATGATCCAGACCCAGAACCGGACCCAGTGATTATAGGTTAAGATAAAATATTGTACTAATTAAAACATTTAATATATTGGAAGGATGAAACAGATTAAGATTCTATCCTTCCTTTTTATTTTATTAATTTATACTAATGGATATGCTACATATGTTCAAAAAGATACAATATTAATTAATATTGGAAAAGGTATTAAAAAACATTCTGAATTAAAAAATTACAAAAAGGTAATATCTCTGTGTAGAGAAATTATTCGTTTAAATATTGGCAATAATAATAGGCTAGCTAGTGATTATTATAGGTTGGGTTTTTATTTTAAGAAGATTCAAAAAAAAGACAGTACTTATAAATATTTTTTAAAATCAAAATCAATTTATGAGTTTTTAAAAGATAGTAGTAAAGTAACTGAAAAGTTATTTAGTCTTGCTAAAATTGAATCTAATCATGGATTATTTTATAAAAGTGATTCAACAGCTATTGAAGCCCTGAAGTATCAAAAAAAAGGAAAAAAAAATAGTGTAATAATTACATCTATTTATAATATTTTAGGTATAAACTCAAATGAGCAAAAGGAATATAAAGAAGCTATCAAGTGGTATGAATTAGCTTTGAATTCAACTGATGATAGAGTGAAAAAAATACGGTATGTAAGTAACATGGCAGTAAACTATAAGTATTTAAGAAATTATGAAGAAGCAATCTTAAGCTATAAAAAAATAATTAATAATATTCATTTTGATAGTGTTCCATTGAATTTAAAAGCAAAAGTTATAGATAATCATGCATTTATAAACTTTTTAGATAATCAAGATGTCAATGAGCGAGATTTTTATAAAGCTCAAGAGATAAAGGTATTAATAAATGATAAGGTAGGGTTAATAGCCAATTATTCTCATCTATCAGATTTTTATAAAGAGAGTAATTATAGTAAATCATTAAAGTATGCTTATAAAATGTATGATTTATCTAAAAAAGAAAGATTATCTATTGATAGAATCGAAGCTATAGATAGAATTATAGAGTTAGAGAAAGCCTCTAAAATTAGAGAATTTGCTGTAGAAAGAGCTTATTTAAACGATAGTGTACAGGAAGCTAAAAGAATTTCTAGAAATAAACTTGTTCGAATTATTTACAATTTTGATAATGAAAAAAGAGAAAGGTTATTAGCTGAAAATAAAGCAATTCAAAGTAAAAAAAAAGTAATACAAAATAAACTTCTTATAAAGGAACAGGAAAAAGAAAAATTTATTTGGATTTTTATAGGAACTGGAATTTTATTAAGCTCCATCCTATACTTTTTCTATCGAAAAAAGAAAGAAGAAAAAGAAAAAGTAATTGAGGTATATAATACTGAAATAAGACTTGCTAAAAAAATTCATGATGAGTTGGCAAATGACGTGTACTTAACGATGAATAAATTGCAAAAAGAAAACAGAAAAGATACTTCAGTATTATACGATTTAGAAAAAATATATTCATTAACCCGAAATATTTCTCACGAAAATAGCCCTGTAGTTACGGGTGAGCAATTCAAAGGTTTTTTAAAACAATTGCTTTTAGAGTTTTCGATAGATACTTGTAGAGTGATGAGTAAAGGATTGTCAGAGATACAGGTAAATAGCTTAAGTAAGGAAAAACAAATTGTAATGTATAGAATATTGCAAGAGTTATTAGTAAACATGAAAAAGCATAGCAAAGCAAATTTGGTGGTAATCTCATTTTCAGTAGTAAAAGATACAATACAGGTACAATATAACGATAACGGAGTAGGTACAAATAGTTTGGAAATAAAAAACGGATTCCAAAATATGGAAACCCGTATAAAATCTATAGGAGGAACTGTTATTTTTGAATCAGAAATACAGAAAGGATTTCAATCTAAGTTTCAATTTAAAAAGTAAGTATGTTTCAAAAAGTATTAATAGCAGAAGATGTTGATTTTATGTCAAGCGGAATTAAATCTGCATTAGAAAGTCTACAAATTCCGGTAATAGAATATGCAAAATATTGTGATGAAGCTTTTTTAAAATTAAAAAAGGCTTCGTTAAATGAAGAACCGTTCGATTTGTTAATTAGTGACTTGTCATTTATAGAAAATTCGAATCCACAACGTTTACTTTCAGGAGAAGATTTAGTAACGGAAGCAAAAAAACTACAACCGTTATTAAAAACCATTATTTTTTCAGTAGAAGATAAGCCTTATAGAGTACAGCAGTTATGCAATGAATTAAAAGTTGATGCCTATGTATGGAAATCAATATACGGAGAAAAAGAATTAAAAAAAGCAGTTCAATTAGTCTTTGATGAGGCCTTTTTTATATCTCCAAAATTGTCACATATTTTAAAACAAAAGGAGACTTTTGAAATAACAGATTACGATGTAATTATATTAAAATATTTAGCAGAAGGATTAGATCAAAGAGAAATTTGTGAGGAGCTAAAAATAAAAGAGACTAAACCTAATAGCATTAGTTCTGTTGAAAAGCGATTAAAATTACTTAAAGAAAACTTTAATGCGAATAATCCTACTCAGTTAATAGCGATAACTAAAGATTTCGGATTGATTTAACTCGTCATTACGAGGAGAAACAATGAAGTAATCTTATTTTTTTAAAAAAACAGATAACCCTACGGAAACCCGTAGGGTTATCTGTTTTTAGGGAGGTAATTTTGAAGTAGTATTAATTTAAAAAATAAAAATGGGATACAAAGTTTTAGTGACCTTAGATTTAAAAAACACAAGTGATGATGAGAGAGAGAAGTTCTATGAAGTTTTAGAGCAAGAAAAATGGAAAAAAATTAAAAGTTTAACAACTTCTTGGAAAGTTAGTTTTAATGATGATTTTACTTACGAAGAAGCGATTAAAACAATTAAAAATGATTTAAAAAAAGCAAAAAAAGATAGCAAAGCAAGTGATGTAGAATATGCTTTTCAACTTAATAAAGAAAAAGTTCTAATTAATAAAATATAAAAATATTATGGAATATAAAGTAATACCGTTTATAGCAGCAGTAAATAGAAATAAAGAAAACTCATCACAGGTAGCTAAACAATTAGAAGAGATTATAACTAATTATAACAATCAAGGTTGGAGCTATGTGAGATTAGAAAGTGTACAAACTTATATTATTCCAGATTCAGGTTGTTTCGGTTTAGGAGCAAAACCAGGTTTTACTGCTTATAGACAAATGATAGTCTTTAGTAAATAATAATGAAATATGTACTATTGTTTAGTATCAAAGTATATTGGTTCTTAAAACCTAAAGATAAAAAACCTTGTTGCATTTTTAGAAAATCTTGTTCTCATTACGTGTATGAAATAACATTAAAAGAAGGATTTTTGATTGGTTTTAAAGCTTTAAGTTTTAGAATAAAAAATTGTAGGTATGGTTTTGAATTATTTAGGAACCCAATAAGTAATAAAACACAAATGATGCTCTCAGATAAAAGTATTATTGAAGAGCATCATATCGCTGAAAGATTATTAAGTTAATTTTTAATACTCTACGAAAACCCGTAGAGTACTGTATTTTGAACTCCTGAATTTATGTACCCTATGCCATTTATCAGATATTTGGGGTTTATAAGAAACATAGTCATTATATTAACAGATGGCTATATCTATCATAAGGATAATAAAATAAGACTACTTACTTAACTCCAGAAACTATAAGAGGATTTAATTTAAAAAAAGTAAATGTAAAAGTAAATTTGAGAAAAACGAGTTCGTTTTTTTACCTATAGATCAAAAATTAGAAGTTTTGGTCTTAGGACTTACATCAACAGTCTTTCAAGAAATGAATGAAAAATAAGTTTTTAGATGTAAAACTATTAAAAGTAAAAGATATCATTTAAAAAGAAATTGCAAAGGGTTAAAAGGGTGCAAAGCAGAGATAAAAAAGACGACTATAAAAAAGGCTGAGAATGTGGGAAGAGTGTTATGTAAATGGGAGGATAAAAAGAAAGATGAGATGTCTAAAAAGCTAAAAGATATTACATAAATAATTTTATTTTAAATTCTGTTGAAAACTATTTCAACAGAGTTTTTTATTTTTAAAGAGTAAATACTACTTTAGCAGAGACTTCAATTTCCTCAATTTTTATGACTCAAGAAACAAAATATACCGAAGATAATATACGCTCGCTCGATTGGAAAGAACACATCCGTATGCGTCCGGGAATGTACATAGGTAAATTAGGTGATGGTTCGTCTGCCGATGACGGAATTTATATTTTGGTAAAAGAGGTTTTAGATAACTCTATAGATGAGTATGTGATGGGAGCGGGTAAAACCATCGAAATCTCTATTCAAGGAAATAAAGTAATTGTTCGTGATTACGGTCGTGGTATTCCTTTAGGAAAAGTAGTTGATGTGGTTTCTAAAATGAACACAGGAGGTAAGTATGATTCTAAAGCTTTTAAAAAATCGGTAGGTTTAAACGGAGTAGGTACCAAAGCAGTAAACGCCCTTTCTTCATTTTTTAGAGTAGAATCTTCTAGAGATGGGAAATCTGCAGCAGCAGAGTTTTCTCAGGGAAATTTAACCGATCAAGAATTTTTAGAAGAAAGCTCACGAAGAAAAGGAACAAAAGTGTCTTTTATTCCGGATGAAGCAATTTTTAAAAACTATAAGTATAGAAACGAATATGTTTCTAAAATGCTTAAAAACTATGTATACTTAAATACAGGATTAACCATTGTTTTTAATGGTGAAAAGTATGTTTCAGAAAATGGGTTAAAAGATTTATTGGAAGATAATAACAGTCAGGATGATATGTTATATCCAATAATACATTTAAAAGGAGATGATATAGAAGTTGCTATTACGCATAGTAAAACACAATATTCAGAAGAATACCACTCATTTGTAAACGGACAACATACTACGCAAGGTGGTACGCATCAAGCAGCTTTTAGAGAAGCTATTGTAAAAACGATTCGTGAATTTTACGGAAAGAATTTTGAAGCTTCTGATATTCGAAAATCAATTATTTCGGCAATTGCTATTAAAGTAATGGAACCTATTTTCGAAAGTCAAACAAAAACAAAATTAGGTTCTACAGATATGGGAGGAGATTTACCAACCGTAAGAACGTATATTAATGATTTTCTAAAAACGCAACTTGATAATTTTTTACACAAGAATGTCGAAACAGCTGATAAGTTACAGCGTAAAATTATACAAGCAGAAAAAGAGCGTAAAGAGCTTTCAGGAATTAGAAAGTTAGCAAAAGACAGAGCAAAAAAATCAAGTTTACATAATAAGAAACTACGTGACTGTAGGGTGCATTTAGGTGATACCAAAAAAGATGCTTATTTAGAGTCAACGTTATTTATTACAGAGGGAGATTCAGCATCTGGATCTATCACAAAATCTAGAAATGTAAATACACAAGCAGTTTTTAGTTTAAAAGGAAAACCTTTAAATTCTTACGGACTTAGTAAGAAAATTGTATACGAGAATGAAGAATTTAATTTATTACAAGCAGCCTTAAATATAGAGGAAGGTATACAAGATTTGCGTTATAATAATATAGTAATTGCTACCGATGCCGATGTAGATGGTATGCACATTCGTTTGTTATTAATTACGTTCTTTTTACAATTCTTTCCTGAAGTAATAAAAGAAGGACATTTATATATCTTAGAAACACCTTTGTTCAGAGTTCGAAATAAAAAGGATACGTATTATTGTTATTCTGAAGAAGAGAAAAGAGAAGCGATAGCTAAGTTAAGAGGGAAACCTGAGATAACTCGATTTAAAGGATTGGGAGAGATTTCGCCAAATGAATTTGTACATTTTATTGGGGATGATATTCGTTTAGATCCAGTAATGTTAGATAAAGAAATGTCTATTGAGAAAATGTTAGAATTCTATATGGGAAAGAACACACCAGATAGGCAAAAATTTATCATTGAGAATTTAAAAGTTGAGTTAGATGTCATTGAAGAAGAAGTATAATAAAAAAAAGATAAAGAATATTATTACTGTTTTATTTGTAGCAATCTTATTCTTTTGGTTGTATCAAATTGATTGGAATAACGTATTTAGTGAAACTAATTCAGGCGCTTTTTTTGGAGTTTTAGTAGCTCTAATGATTATCGTTTCATTGCAAATTAGAAATAAAGAATATAAAAAATAATTATTACTCTACATATGAGTGAAGAAATAAACGAAAACGAACACGACGAAGAATTAACGAATCCAATCGAAAATACAGAGACCATTACCAAGGTAACAGGAATGTATAAGGAATGGTTTTTAGATTACGCTTCGTATGTAATTTTAGAAAGAGCAGTTCCTTCGTTAGAAGACGGATTAAAACCGGTGCAACGTAGAATTATGCATTCTATGAAAGACTTAGATGATGGACGTTACAATAAAGTAGCGAACATTGTTGGGCATACGATGCAATATCACCCGCATGGAGATGCTTCAATTGCAGATGCAATGGTGCAAATTGGTCAGAAAGAATTACTGATTGATATGCAAGGAAACTGGGGTAATATCTTAACAGGAGATAGAGCTGCTGCATCAAGGTATATAGAGGCCCGTTTATCAAAGTTTGCATTAGAAGTTGTCTTTAATCCTAAGACAACCGATTGGAAAATGTCGTATGATGGAAGAAGGAGAGAACCAATAGATTTACCAGTAAAATTTCCTTTATTATTAGCACAAGGAGCTGAAGGAATTGCGGTAGGATTATCAACGAAAATACTACCACACAATTTCATAGAATTAATAGATGCCTCTGTAAAGTATTTAAAAGGGAAAAGTTTTTCTATTTTTCCAGATTTTTTAACTGGCGGAATTGCCGACTTTACCAATTATAATGATGGTATACGTGGAGGGAAAGTACGTGTACGTGCGAAAATTTCACAATTAGATAAAAAGACCTTAGTAATTACTGAAATTCCTTTTGCTACTACGACAACTACGTTAATCGACAGTGTTTTAAAAGCAAATGAGAAAGGTAAAATTAAAATTAAAAAGATTGAAGATAATACCGCAGCCAATGTAGAGATTTTAGTGCATTTACCTGCTGGAATATCACCAGACAAAACAATAGATGCATTATATGCGTTTACGAATTGCGAAAATTCAATTTCTCCGTTGTCATGTACTATTGAAGATAACAAACCTGTATTTGTTGGGGTTTCAGAAATGTTAAAACATTCAACAGATTTAACGGTAAAGTTATTAAAAAGTGAATTAGAGATTCAATTACATGAGCTTGATGAACAATGGCATTTTGCATCTTTAGAGCGAATTTTTATTGAAAATAGAATATACCGTGATATTGAAGAAGAAGAAACCTGGAAAGGTGTAATTAAAGCAATTGACAAAGGTTTACAACCACATATTAAGCATTTAAAGAGAGGAATAACAGAAGAAGATATTACGCGCTTAACAGAAATTAGAATTAAGAAAATTTCAAAGTTCGATATTGACAAGGCGAAACAACATATTGAAGGTTTAGAAGAGAAAATAGCAGAGGTTAAACATCATTTAGATAATTTAATAGAATTTGCTATTAATTACTTTAAAAACTTAAAAAGTAAGTATGGTAAAGGCCGTGAGCGTAAAACTGAAATCAGAATTTTTGATGATATCGTAGCTACAAAAGTGGTAATGAGAAACACCAAGCTTTATGTAAATAGAGAAGAGGGCTTTGTTGGTACTTCACTTAAAAAAGACGAATACGTTACAGAGTGTGCAGATATTGATGATATAATTATCTTTAAAAGCGATGGTAAAATGATTGTTACTAAAGTAGCATCGAAGACCTTTGTAGGAAAAGACATCATTCACATTGCAATCTTTAAAAAGAAAGACAATCGTACGGTATACAACATGATGTATAAAGATGGTGCAAAAGGACCGAGTTATATGAAACGTTTTAACGTAACGAGTGTAACACGCGATAAAGAGTACGATTTAACTACAGGAAATAAAGGGTCTAAGACATTGTATTTCACTGTAAATCCAAATGGAGAGGCTGAGGTGGTTACAATTAACCTACGCTCTGTAGGTAGTATAAAAAAGCTAAAATGGGATATCGATTTTGCCGATTTAGCAATTAAAGGTCGTGCAGTTCGTGGTAATCAAATAACCAAGTTTGGAATTAGAAAGATTGAGTTTAAATCTGCCGGAGTTTCTACGTTAAAACCACGTAAAATTTGGTTCGACGATGCAGTACAGCGTTTAAATGTTGATGCTAGAGGAGAGTTGTTAGGAGAGTTTAGAGCAGAAGATAAAATTTTAATAGCAACACAATCTGGTAAAATTAAAGCAGTATCTCCAGATTTGGCAATGCATTTTGAGAGTGACATGATTGTCTTGGAAAAATGGAAACAAAATAAGCCTATTTCTGCTATTTATTTTGATGGAGAAAAAGAACGTTATTATGTAAAACGTTTTTTAATTGAAACGGATAAAGAAGAGGTATTTATATCTGATACTGAAAAATCGAAACTTGAGATTATTTCAACAGATTTTCGTCCGATGGCTGAGGTTTTATTTTCTAAACGTAGCTTAGATAAAATTGAAGTAAATTTCGAGAATTTTATTTCTATAAAAGGAATTAAAGCGCAGGGAAATCAATTAACAACAGATAAAATACGTACCGTTAATTTATTAGAATCTTTACCGTATGAAGAACCTGAGGAAGAAAGAGTAGAAGATATTGAGGTAAATGAAGAAGAAGAGGTTGTTGAAGAGAGTTTACCTTTAGATATTGAAGAGGTGTCGCAAAAAGAATTTGTAAATACGAAAGAAGACAAAGCGAAGAAGGCTTTGGAACGTGCGCTTCAGAAGAAAAAAGCAAAAGATGACGATAGTCAAGAAAGTTTATTTTAAATGAAAACAATAGGATTAATAGGAGGTATTACTCCACAGTCTACTATTATGTATTATCAGGTGCTAAATAAATTAGCAAGCGAAACATATGGTGAAAAACATTCAGCAAAAATACTTATTAACTCGGTAGATTTCGGAGAGATTTCAAAGTTGCAGAGTGAAGGTAAATGGAATGTTTTGGATACAATTATGGCAAATGCAGCAAAGAGTTTGGAAGCTGGAGGAGCGCATTGTATTCTAATTTGTGCCAATACGATGCATTTAACTATTGATGAGGTTCGGCAAGCTGTTAGTATTCCTGTGATTCATATTGCGGAAGCTACTGGTGAGTTAATTTTAGAAAAGAAACTAAAAAAAATAGCCTTATTAGGCACAAAGTATACGATGGAAAAAACTTTTTATACCGATGTTTTAAAAAACATGGGTATTGAAGCAATTATTCCAGAAGAGGAAGATCGCACAATTATTCACGATGTGATCTATAACGAATTGGCAAAAGGAATTTTAAGCGAAACATCAAAACAGGCATATGTAACTATTATAAATAAATTGGAACAAAAAGGAGCGGAGGGTGTTATTTTAGGATGTACAGAAATTCCTTTATTAATACAACAAGAAGATGTTTCAATTCCTGTTTTCGATACGACAACCATACATGCAACCAAAGCATTTAAACTATCGGTATAAATGAAAGAATTACTTAAATATGAGTTTAATTTAGATTCCTTTTTAGGCATTTTAGGGTATGTATTATTGGTCGTTTTTATTACTTGGGTAGTTTCACGAGTTTTACGGTATTTTATAGTGCAAATTATAAAACGTCGAAAAACGGATCCTAATGGTAGAACAAGTATTCAGTTTTTACGTAATTCGATAAAGTTTTTCCTGGGAGTATTAGGGATTCTTTATATTATTATGACGGTTCCTGTTTTTAGAAGTAAAGCCACTATAATTTTTTCTGGAGCCGGTATTTTGGCAGCTATTATTGGTTTTGCTGCACAGGCAGCTTTATCTAATTTAATAGCAGGTGCATTTATTGTTATTTTCCGTCCGTTTCGTGTGGGAGATTATATTAAGTTAGACGATACTCGTGTGGGTATTGTTGAAGACATCACGTTGCGTCATACGGTAATTAATAATTTTGAAAATAAACGATTAATTATTCCAAACTCGGTAATAAGTACCGATTCAGTATTAAATCATACCATTGAAGATTCGCATATATTAAGTTTCAATAACTTTAAATTGGGATTAAGAGCAGATATAGATTTAGCGAGACAAATTATACAAGAAGAAGCGATTAAATTACCGAGTGTAATTGATTTTAGAACGCCAGAACAAGTAATGGCAGATGCCCAACAAGTAGATGTTCGTGTAATTGATGTAGATACAGATCATATACATTTACGTGCCTATGTTTGGTTAAACGAGCCATTTAAAGAATTTAAAACGAAGTGCGCTTTAAAAGAAGCAGTACACAAACGTTTTTTAGCCGAAGGTGTCGCGTTGCCTATTCCTATTTACAAAGTGATGAAGGTGTAATGTTGGTGTATGATACGTGAGTAGAATGTACTTCTTTTTATATGTCCATTTCAACCATTTCTGCTCTTGCTCCAAATCGGATTGGTAAAATACTTGTTCCAATTCCTTTTGAAATATACATTTTAGGTTCAGATTTTGTATACCAACCTTTTAAATATTTTCCGCTTCCTTGTGGTTTGAATGGAACATAGCCCAAAAAGGTGATTTGTCCTCCGTGAGTATGTCCAGAAAGAACTACATCAATATTTAAACTTCCTTTTTGTTTTGTAATTACCTCTCTGTATTTTGGGCAATGTGATAATACAATATTTGTTTCGGTTTTTTTTAAGTTCTCAATTGCTTTTCCAAATTCAGGATTTCCACCAACTAAATCGTCAATTCCTATTATTGAAATCTCACGGTTTTTTATTGAAATAGTCCTATTCTCGTTTATTAATAATTCACAATTATTTTTAGAATAAGTGCTTTTAAGCTCTGTTAGATTAACATCTCCCCAATACTCCCAATTTCCTGTTATAGCGTACTTTTTAATAGGTTTATCTATTAATTCTAGGAATTCATTTAGTGGTTTTATTTTTGCTGTATTGTCAACAGAATCTCCAGTAATAAATATTAAATCGGGTTGTAGTGAATTTATTTTTTTAGCAATAGATGTATGAAAGTATCTTAATTTATCGAAATGTAAATCTGAGATTTGAATGATTTTTATTTTATTCTTATCCGATTTAGAGATGTCAAAATAATTCCAGTCAATAACATATTTCTCAAACCATAAGGAATCTAAAAGAACCAATCCGATTGAGGCTAAGATTCCTCTTTTTATAAATTTTCTTCTAGTTAATTTCATTGTTTATGCATGGTTTCTTTTTCAGGTATCTAAAATAGGAAAAAGGAATGAGTCAGAAGATTAAACATAGAATGTTTCCTGTAATTATGGTACTAACAACCAACTATACAGGTCTTCGTAGTACCTAATATTACATTTTCATTCGAAGTACTTTTTGATTAGAACCTTCATGAATATATTCTTTATATACTTTGAACCCATATTTTTCATAAAACGGTTTCCCAATTTTATTTTGTTCAAAAACTTCTACTTCCAATTCTTTATGAAATTGTTTTATATGATTTACTAGTGATGTGCCAATTCCGTTTGAATGGTTTTCTGGCATAACAAATAATCCGCCAATTTCATTTTCTATCATTGATATAAAACCAATAATTTTATTAGACTCTACATACACCCATGTATCAGAATTAGGAAGATACATTTCTGTCATTGCTTTTTTTACCATTTTAGTAAACTCAGCATCTAAAAAAGGGTGCGCAATTGCTGCAGCTTGCTCCCAAATAGTAACAAGAGTAGGAATTTCTGTTTCGTTATATTTTCTTATCATTTTAGTTGAAATTTTTATACTTATTTAATAATTCATTTTTAATCATTTCTAGAGGGTAATCATTAAAAACTGACAAATAGTTTAATGCCACTCCATCAATTTCTGCAATAAAAATATAACTGAGTATGGTACTTTTTTCTAATGAAATCTGATCAAAAATTGTTTTCACAGAGTTGAATAAAATGCTTGCTCTTTTTTCAATTTGCTCGCTTAATATCTTTCTGGTTGTTGGCTGAAACATCATATTTAAATTGAATTGAAATAACTGTTTGTCTTGTTTTAGTTGAGAGAATATTGATTCAATTAATTGTTGTAATTGAATTTTTGGACTTAAAGAAGATTCTGATTTCATATTCATTTCTCCCATTTGCTCAGTGGTTTGGGTAAAAATTTCTATTAAAATTGACTCTTTAGATTTAAAATGATGATATACCAACCCTTTAGAAACTTTTGCTTCTGTACAGATATTCGTTATTGATGTCTTTTCAAAACCATTTTTGGCAAACAGCATCGTTGCAACTTCTAGTACTTTGTTTTTTTTATCACTCATAATTTAATAAAACCGACTGTTCGGTTTGTAAATGTATTGAATTATAAACAATAAAACAAAACCACAAGAGAGGTTTTGTTTTATAAGTAGCCATATTTAATTTAATAGCAGATGATGAACAAGTAAATGTTTGTGTAATAAATGCAGATACAGGTTATATAAACATGCGAGTGTCTGTTTGGTTAAACGAGCCATTTAGAGAATTTATAATCAAGTACGCTTTAAAAGGCCTACATTTTCTAATTCAGTTGTAGTTTCAAATTTAAAAATTAGTTTGTATTTAGCTGGCAAAGTACAGCTGTATTCACTTTCGTCTAATAAATTGCATTTTTTTAGAGCATAATTTAATCTTCTTTTATAGCATCTTTTAAATTACTCAATGAGTCTATAATAGCTTGCGGGTTTAAGCTGAAAATAGAGGCTCCTAATGTTACAACACTAGTGGCGATATTTATTGCTTTCTGTACATCCTCTAATGATTTATACGATTCCTTTATGTTCTTCGTAATCGACTCCAATTTAGTTAATGAATCTTTCGCATCATTCATTACTAAAGTTGCAGACAAAGTGTATAAATCATCTGAATAATCAAGTGTTCGCTTATGCGATTCTCTTAATATTTTATTTTGAGTATCAGTTAAAGTACTATAATGATTGTATCTATATTCTCCTATTGATTGAGCCAATGCTAAAAAATTATTAGCAATCTCGTTTACCTGTTTTGAAGTTAATTTTGCCATTTTATTCTTCTATTTTTTTAAACGCTGAATTTATCGATTTGATTTCGCTTGCATATTGAAAAAGAACTTGCTTTATTTTTTTTACAGATAACTTGTCAATATTATCATACAGCGCTTGATGTCCTTTCGATATTTTCTTTAAAGATTTCGAATATGTTTTTAATTTTTTTTGCTGATTTTCTATTTTGTTTTTTTTAGAGTAATATTCACTTATTGAATTTCTTTTTTCAATAGTTGAAAGAGAATTATCGTTTATTAAGTCAAAATAGTCTGACTTAATCCTATTCTTTTTTACAGCTAATTTTCCATTCAGATTTGCAGAAATATTGAAATCTAAAAACCCTATCAACTCTTTTATTGGTTTATTAGCGTCTTTAACATATTCCTTAATTTTACCTTTTCTATAAGTATCAGTAAATGCTCTTATTAATATCTGAGATACTTTTGAATAAGATTCAACGTGTTTTTTTTCTATTGTTATCGGTCCAAATTCGCCTTCGGTTAGTGCAGTCTCTAACTCCTCGGTTTTATAAGATGCAAGGTCATTATCAGATAATTTGGCAAGACCATCAAAGTATCCGTTTATTGAACCATAAATTTTTAAAGTAATGCCATCAGCAACCTTGTCTAACTTACAATCGCACTCATCGGTATTAATTTTAAGTTCATTAATATTATCACTAATACATTTATCAATGCAACTTTGTTTAAAACTATAATTTAGCTCCTCGAAAGATTTCATACTCTCTAATGAGGTAGAAGAAAATTCATTGACGTGCTTTAAATTGACACAGCTTGTTAAGGCAATAAAAGTCAAAAAGGCAAA
>CBDTZS010000047.1:0-23209 GCA_965364955.1 uncultured Tenacibaculum sp.
CCCTTTTTTTTAAAGTATTTTCTTTAAGCCTATTTACCAAGCTTTTATCTTTTAAAAAACATAAACACCTCCGTAATACTATTCTTATTTCGTCTTCGCGTGAGGGATTGAACGGCGTGTTTGAGCTCTTTTTGCCTTTTTAGCAAAAAAGCGAGTAGTGAAAGCGCGACAATTTTGGAAAAATTGACACGCCCTAAAAACATTCTACATATATATTGTATAAAAAATGCATTTACGATATCTTTGCTGCTGAAAATTTCCACTTGTAAGGGAATTACATATAACATACATATATAATGATCAAAATTACACTACCAGACGGCAGCGTTAAAGAATTTGAAACAAACAGCACATCTATGGATGTTGCTAAAAGCATAAGCGAGGGTTTTGCAAGAAATGTGATTTCTGCAAACTTTAATGGCACAACCATTGAGACCTCTACTCCACTTATTGTAGATGGTTCTTTAATACTATATACGTTTAATGATAATGATGGAAAGAAAGCATTTTGGCATTCTTCTGCGCATGTATTGGCGCAAGCTATCTTAGAATTCCATCCGAATGCTAAATTAACAATTGGACCTGCTATTGATAATGGTTTCTATTACGATTTAGATCTAGGAGAAGGAACTATTTCCGATAAAGATTTTGCAGCAATTGAAAAGAAGTTTTTAGAATTAGCTAGAGGAAAGCATGAATTTAAACTACGCTCTATTTCTAAAGCGGATGCTTTAGCCTACTATAAGAAAGAAGGGAATGAATATAAAGTTGAATTGATTGAAAATTTAACTGACGGAGATATTACTTTTTGTGACCATAGTGACTTTACTGACTTATGTAGAGGTGGACACATTCCTAACACAGGGATCATTAAAGCAATTAAAGTAATGAGTGTCGCTGGTGCTTATTGGAGAGGCGATGAAAAGAAGAAGCAATTAACACGTATATACGGAGTTAGTTTTCCGAAGCAAAAAATGCTTACTGAGTATTTAGAGCTATTAGAAGAAGCAAAAAAACGTGACCATAGAAAACTAGGAAAAGAGTTAGAGCTTTTCACGTTTTCACAAAAGGTTGGAGCAGGTTTACCTTTGTGGTTACCAAAAGGAGCTGCACTAAGAGGACGTTTAGAAGATTTTTTAAAGAAAGCACAAAAGAAAGCTGGATATGAAATGGTGATGACACCTCATATTGGACAAAAAGAACTATATGTTACTTCTGGTCACTATGAAAAATATGGAGCAGATAGCTTTCAGGCAATAAAAACTCCGAAAATGGATGAAGAGTTTTTATTGAAGCCAATGAACTGTCCGCATCACTGTGAAGTTTACAATTTCAAACCACATTCATATAAAGATTTACCAAAACGTTTTGCAGAATTTGGAACGGTATATAGATATGAACAAAGTGGAGAATTACATGGGTTAACTCGTGTAAGAGGGTTTACGCAAGATGATGCACATATTTTCTGTACTCCAGAGCAACTAGATCAAGAATTTAAAGATGTAATTGACTTAGTGCTATACGTATTTAAATCTTTAGGTTTTGAAGACTTTACAGCTCAGGTTTCTATTAGAGACATGGAGACACCTGATAAATATATTGGCGATGTTAAGACATGGGAACTTGCTGAACAAGCAATTATAAATGCAGCAACAGATAAGGGCTTAGATTTTGTAATAGAAAAAGGTGAAGCTGCTTTTTATGGACCTAAATTAGACTTCATGGTAAAGGATGCTTTAGGCAGAAGTTGGCAGTTAGGAACGATACAAGTTGACTATAATTTACCAAAACGATTTGAATTAACCTATAAAGGAGCCGATAATCAACTACATCAACCGGTAATGATTCACCGCGCACCTTTTGGTTCGATGGAACGTTTTATCGCTGTGTTACTAGAGCATACAGGCGGAAATTTCCCTCTTTGGCTGACTCCAGATCAAGTTATCTTATTGCCTATCAGTGATAAATATCAAATATATACTAAAAAAGTTTTAACTTTGTTAGAAAATTCCGAAATTCGCGCCCTGGTAGATACCCGAAGTGAGAAGACAGGAAGAAAGATTCGTGATGCTGAAGTAAGCAAAATACCATTTATGGTTATTGTTGGTGAAAAGGAAGAACAAGACGGTACGGTATCTGTAAGAAAACACGGTGAAGGAGATATTGGAACATTCACTATAGAAGAATTTATATCTCTAATACAAAAAGAAGTTAATCAAACATTGGTTCCCTTTGGAAACTAAAACAAAAATAATAATTTAAAATCATGAGTCATAGCAATTAGAAGAAGAGGCGGACGTAGACCGCTAAGGGTAATTAAAGAAGATCAACATAGAATTAATGATAAAATTAAGTATGTTGAGGAAGTTCGTCTTGTTGGCGAAAACATCGAAGTAGGTGTTTATCCTTTAGAAAAAGCCAAAGAAATGGCAATCGAACAAGAGCTAGATTTAGTTGAAATTTCACCGAAAGCTGTTCCTCCTGTTTGTAAAATTATTGATTACAAAAAGTTTTTATACGAGCAAAAGAAACGTGATAAAGCTTTAAAATCAAAAGCAACAAAAGTTATCGTAAAGGAGATTCGTTTTGGACCTCAAACTGACGAGCATGATTATGAGTTCAAAAAGAAACATGCTATTAAGTTTTTACAAGACGGAGCTAAGTTAAAAGCTTTTGTTTTCTTCAAAGGACGTTCGATTGTATTTAAAGAACAAGGGCAAATTTTATTATTAAAATTAGCGCAAGAATTGGAAGAACACGGTAAGGTAGAACAAATGCCTAAGTTAGAAGGAAAACGTATGATTATGTTTATTTCGCCTAAAAAGTCGAAATAAATAGATTATTCACAATATATAAGCAAGATAAACTAAAAAACAAAGATGCCTAAAATTAAAACAAAGTCTAGTGCCAAGAAACGTTTCAAAGTAACTGGTTCTGGGAAAATCAAAAGAAAGCATGCGTTTAAAAGCCACATCTTAACAAAGAAGTCGAAAAAACGTAAGCTTGCTTTAAGACACGCTACATTAGTACACAAATCTGATGTATCGAACATTAAGCGACAATTAGTTTTAAACTAATTGTAAGCTAGGGAATTTAATTATTAACCATGGAGTTAGGCCAAATTAAGTATCGAATTTCGATCGCCTACTACAAAAAACATTTGAATTATGCCAAGATCAGTAAATTCAGTAGCCTCAAGAAAAAGAAGAAAAAAAATCTTGAAGGCAGCAAAAGGTTACTTTGGAAGACGTAAAAACGTTTACACAGTAGCAAAAAATGCGGTAGAAAAAGCGATGACATATGCTTATCGTGACCGTAAAAACAATAAGAGAAACTTCCGTTCATTATGGATTCAACGTATTAACGCTGGAGCTCGTCAGTTTGGAATGTCTTACTCTCAGTTTATGGGTAAAGTAAAAGCTAATAATATCGAATTAAACCGTAAGGTTTTAGCCGATTTAGCTATGAACAACCCAGAAGCTTTTAAGGCCATTGTAGAAAAAGTAAAATAAGTTTCATATACTTGCTTATACTAAAAACCCAAACTTAAACGTTTGGGTTTTTTTAAACCAAATAGATTCGTAATTGAACTAAAATTGTTACCTATGAAAACTTTAAGAATATTATTCCTAATTGTTATCACGCAAAATATTACTGCACAAAATCGCTTATCTAAAAACCAAGTAGATTCACTACCTAATACTATTGAAAATCAGTTTACAAAAATTTACCGATTATCTAATAATTGGCAAGAGTATAAAATGATTAAACGTACTCATTTTATAAGCTTTCAAAAAAATATACTCGATAGTATTTCTGCTATAAAAAAAGATGTAATAACTAAACAACTTAAAATAGATCAGCAATTAAAAACTACGAGTGTATTACAAGCTGAAATCGGCACTCTAAAAAATAACTTAACTGTATCTGTTGAAAAAGAAGATGCTATTTCATTTTTAGGAATGCCTTTAAACAAAGACACATACAATACTATTCTATGGAGTATTATTGGTGTTTTACTAATTGGCTTAGCTTTCTTTATTTTTAAGTTTAACGGAAGCCATTCTATTACTAAGGAAACAAAAAATTTATTAGTTGATGTTGAGTATGAACTTGAGCAATACAAAAGAGTTTCTATTGAAAAGGAGCAAAAACTAAGACGACAATTACAAGATGAAATTAACAAACAACGTGGTGTAAATTGATTTCACACACATAAACTAGATAAAAAAACAACCTCTTTTGAGGTTGTTTTTAGTTTGATTCTTAATTTGGTAAATTCGCTAACTCCTGATATAATTTATTAAGACCAACCATATCACTAAAGTTAGTAGAAATTTCAGACTAACACTATGAAAAATCAAAAAGGCAAAGCCGAAGTTTGTTTAATATACCGCATAACAAACGAGCTTTGAATTTTGCTGATATGTGGAATAGCTGATAATTTTTGAGCCACAAAATTATTGTAAGAATCTGGGTCTTTGGTAATCACCTTTAAAACACAATCATACACTCCACCAGTAACAAAAGCTTCCATAACTTCATCTAAGTCGGAAATTTGTTCTAGAAACTCATCGACATACTCAATTCTTTGACTATTCAAAGAAACATTGACAACGACGGTAAACTTCAAACCAACTTTACGTTGGTCTATAATTGCTACATATTCTTTGATATATCCTTCACTTTCCAACTTTCGGATTCGGTCATATACAGAGGTTCTAGACATATTTAGTTTATCTGTTAAATCCGAAATATCAAATTTTGAATTTCGTTGAAGCAATCTTAATAGCTCAATTTCTTGTTTGCTCAATTCTTCCATTGGACTTTTTCCATCAAATATACAAAATAGAACACCTTATTTGTTCACAAAACGTAAATTAAGTAAATTTAATGACTAATTTACATATTTCGAAAACAAAAACAATACATAAAACCCCTTTTCATAACTTCGCAAGAACAAAAAACAATTAAAAAATATTTTGATCATAGTATTATGCGCAATATTTATGTTAAGAAAAGCAGCAAATTAAAAAAAAAACAAAAAAAGAAATGACAAGTCAAGCAACTATTGACACAATAGATTTAAACGGGAAAAATTTATATGCAGAGCACTATAAAAATTATAAAAATCGACCGACATTGGTTTTCTTGCACGATAGTTTAGGAAGCGTTCAACTTTGGAGAGATTTTCCACAAAAATTGGCAGTAAACACACAATGTAACGTTTTGCTGTATGACCGATTGGGTCACGGAAAATCAAAACCAATGCCCACATACAAAAGACCTACCAATTATTTAGAACTGGAAGCTGATGTTTTAAATGATTTACTAACTACATTACAAATTGACGATGCTATTTTATTTGGACATAGTGATGGTGGAACAATTGCTTTGTTAACTGCAAGTAAATACTCTAAAAAAATAAAAGCAGTAATAACAGAAGCCGCTCATATTTTTGTTGAAAACATAACACTTAATGGGATTTATGAAGCCATAGAAAGCTACAAAGACACCAATCTTCCCGAACGTTTAGCTAAATATCACCTAGGGAAAGTAGACACACTTTTTAAAGCTTGGACAGAAACTTGGACACGAAGCGATTACCGTGATTGGAACATTGAATCTTTTTTATCTAATATAGTTTGTCCTTTACTTTTTATACAAGGTGAAGCAGATGAATATGGAACTTTAGAACAAGTTGAAAAAACAATCAGTCAAGTAAATGGTAAATCAGAAAAATTTATCATTCCAAGTATCGGACATACACCACACAAAGAGACACCTGAAATCGTACTCGAAAAAACAACAAAATACATTCAAAAAATCATGTAATAATAAAAACTACTGTTAACAACGTATATCTTTTATTGCTTGGCTCAATTACTATTCAGTTTTTACTTGCTAAGTTATGTGCTTAAGCACACAGCAAACCATACACAACATATTGTAGAAAATTAAAAAATCCATGCAAAAAAAAATACTAATTAAAAAAATTAATCCTACGGATATAAAAAGTATCGTCAAATTATTAAAGAGCTTATACTTGGAATTAGGTGAGAAAAAAGAATGTATTCAACATGTAACTGAAGAGTTAATCTCAGAATTTATAAAAAATAATAATAATTATGAAATTCTAAAAGCATCTGAAGACAAAAATATTATTGGATTTATAACTTTATCAGAATCTCAAGCCATATACTGTGGAGGAAAATATGGTTTAATAGATGAGTTATATGTTTTACCAGAATATAGAAGTGAAAAAGTTGGAAGCCTTTTAATCGAAGAGGTTAAAAAAATTGGATTAGATAATAGATGGATGAGGATTGCAGTTACTGCACCATCTAATAATAACTCAAGAACAATGAAATTTTATGAAGAAAATAAATTTGCTTTTGCAGGACCAAAGTTAAGTTATGAATTATAAAATCTTACTAGCAATTGCTAAACCTAAAGACTTGTGTACATTAGAAAAGTCCGTCAAATTTTAAATTTGCGTTATAATATACTATATTTCATACATCAGACCATTAGCGAAAGGCTTACTATAACAATATAAAACCCCCAAATTTAATAACTTGGGGGTTTATATTTTATATAATCTCTTGTTTTAAGACAATCCTGAAATCACTCCATTGCTGTCAATACTCATGTTTTCTGAAGCTGGTGTAGCCGGTAACCCAGGCATACGCATCATTTTTCCTAACACAGGAATTACAAATTGTGCTCCGGCTGCTATTTCAATTTCACGAACATTAACGGTAAAACCTTCTGGCCTTCCTATTAGTTTCTCATTATCTGAAAATGATTTTTGTGTTTTAGCCATACAAACCGCAAAATCATTAAATCCTAATCTATCGATTCTACGTAAATTTAGTTCTGCTTTTTTATCGTAGGTTACTCCTACTGCACCGTAAATTTCTTTTGCGATTGTTTCAATTTTCTCTTTTACAGGACTCTCCCAATTATATAAAGGTTTGAACTGCGTTGCTTTATTTTCAACAACATTAACCACCGCCTTTGCTAAATCTCTAGTTCCTTCACCTCCTTTTGCCCATCCTTCAGAAACAACAGCTTCAACTCCTAGTTTTTCACAAGCATCAATTACGAAATTAACTTCTTCTTCAGAATCTGAAATAAATGAATTAATCGCTACTACTGGTTCAATATTAAATTTTCGAATATTCTCTATATGCTTTTCAAGGTTCGCAAATCCGTTTTGAACACGTGCTATATTTGGCGTATTATATTCCTCTTTCTTTGCTCCCCCATGATGACGTAATGCTCTTACCGTAGCCACCAAAACAACACATTTAGGATTTAAACCTGCATATTGCGATTTGATATTTAAAAATTTCTCCGCCCCTAAGTCCGCACCAAAACCAGCTTCTGTTACCACGTAGTTAGATAATGATAAGCCCATTTTTGTCGCAATAATCGTATTGGTTCCTTGAGCAATATTAGCAAAAGGTCCGCCATGAATAATTGCAGGATTCTCTTCTAAAGTCTGCACTAAATTTGGTTTGATTGCATCTTTTAATAAAATAGCCATTGCATCTTGCGCTTTTAAATCACTAGCAAAAACAGGCTTTTTATCGAAAGTAAAACCGATAAATATGCTCCCTAATCGTTTTTTTAAATCTTCAAAGTTCAGTGCCATACAAAGTATCGCCATTACTTCAGATGCAGGTGTAATATTAAAACCGTCTTCACGAGGAATACCATTTGCTGTACCTCCTAAACCAATAGTGATTTGACGCAACGCACGATCGTTCATATCAATAACACGTTTCCAAAGAATTGTACGTGGATCAATATTTAAGTTATTAGTTTTACTCTGTAAATCATTATCTATTAAAGCAGCTAATAGATTATTAGATTTTTCAATCGCATTAAAATCACCTGTAAAATGAAGATTAATATCTTCCATAGGCACTACTTGAGAATACCCACCACCAGCAGCACCGCCTTTAATTCCGAAAACGGGACCTAATGAAGGCTCACGCAATACAACCGTAGCTTGTTTACCTATTTTATTCAACCCTTCAGTTAATCCAATAGAAACCGTTGTCTTACCCTCACCAGCAGGAGTTGGAGTTAAAGCGGTTACTAAAACCAGGTTATTATTTTTTACTTTCTCCTCATCAATTAAGCATAAAGGCAACTTCGCTTTGTATTTTCCATACATTTCTAAATCATCTTCTTTTACATTCAACTTAGCAGCAATATGCTTAATGTGTTGTAAATCTTTCGCTTGAGCTATCTCAATATCTGTTAAATGCGCCATAGTTATTCTTCTAAATTTAAATTCTTTTTTTTCATAAAAAGCAAGTAAATATACATAATATAATCCCCATAAAAACTGACAATTATTAGCATAATTTAACTAAACACAGATGAAACAGATAAATATGACAAAAGAATTGGCAAATCTTTTTTGAAATACTATATTTGCACGTTTAAAAAAAGAACTCGAATTAAACTATTATAGATGCAGAACAAAGGTCTTATTAAATTATTTGCTGTCCTTTTCGGATTAGTAAGCTTATACCAATTATCGTTTACATTTTTTGCTAATAAAGTAGAAGATAGCGCTAAAGTATATGCAAAGGAAAACGTTAAAGGTAACAACGGTAGAGAGTTAGCTAAATTCGAAAGAAAATACTTAGATAGCGTGTCTAATAAAGAAGTGGTAGATCTAGTTGTTACTAGCTATACTTTTGATCAGGTTAGAGAGCGTGAAATGAACCTTGGTTTAGACTTAAAAGGGGGTATAAGTGCTATTTTACAAGTATCTGTTAAAGATGTTTTAATTGCTTTAGCGAATAACTCAAATAACACTGTTTTTAGAGAAGCTTTAGTGAAAGCTAGTGAAGCACAGAAAGCAAGTCAAGATAATTACTTAGATTTATTTTTTAACGAGTTCGAAACATTAAGTAACGGAACTGTTAAATTAAGTGATCCTGCAATTTTCGGAACAAAATCTTTACGTGAAAAGATAGACTTTAATAAAACGAATACGGAAGTAAAAGAAGTACTTCAACAAGAAATTAACACTTCTATTAATACTTCTTTCGAAGTGTTACGTAGTCGTATCGATAAATTTGGTGTTACACAACCAACTATTCAACGTATTGGTAATTCTGGTAGAATTCAAATTGAATTAGCAGGAGCTAAAGATATAGAGCGTGTTACCAAATTAATTACAAGTACTGCTGAATTACAGTTTTGGGAAGTATACACAAATGCAGAAGTTCAAAACTTTTTCTTTGCTGCAAATGCTAAAGTTGCTGAAATCTTAAAAGATGATTCAACTACCGAACAAGTTAAAGATTCTACGAAAGCAGATAGTATTGATGACTTATTAGGAGAGTCTACTGATTCAACTAAAGTAGCTACTCAAAAAAACTTATTTACTTACTTGTTTCCTAATGTCGCTCAAAACCAACAACAAATGAGCTCTTTAGTTGCACAAGCTAAAGTACAAGATACAGCTAGAGTAAACAGTTTACTTGCTGATAAAAGCGTAAGAGCTTTATTACCAAGTAATTTAAAGTACGTTAAATTTTTATGGGATTATAAAGCACAACCTAGTGCAGATGGAACCTCTGAAATTATTGGGTTGTACGCAATAAAATCTAACAGAAACGATCAACCAGCTATTGACGGTGATGTAATTGCTGATGCTAATCAAGATTTCGATCAATTAAGCAAGCCTGTTGTTTCTATGTTAATGAATGGTACAGGTACTAAGAAATGGGCAAAAATGACTGGCGAAAACGTTGGTAAATTTGTTGCTGTTGTTTTAGATAACTATGTATATACTGCTCCTGTTGTAAACGGAGCAATTACTGGAGGAAGTACTCAGATTTCTGGAGGAACGATGACAGTTGAAGAAGCTCAAGATATTTCTACAGTATTAAAAGCGGGTAAATTACCTGCTCCTGCAAGAATTATTCAAATAGAGGTTGTTGGACCATCATTAGGTCAAGAATCTATTAATGCTAGTATCTGGTCATTCGGACTAGCTATCTTATTAATATTAGGATGGATGCTTTTATACTACGGTAAAGCCGGTTTATTTGCAAACATTGCTTTATTAGTAAACATCTTATTTATCTTCGGATGGTTGGTATCATTTAGTGCGGTATTAACATTACCTGGTATTGCAGGTATTATCTTAACCATAGGTATGTCGGTAGATGCGAACGTAATTATTTTTGAAAGAATTAAAGAAGCCTTAAGAGGTGGTAAAAGTTTAACCACAGCTGTTGATGAAGGATTTAGTTTTAAAGGAGCTTTATCTGCAATTATTGATGCAAACATTACAACTTTCTTAACAGGACTTATCTTATTTATTTTTGGTACAGGACCAATTAAAGGTTTTGCTTATACTTTAATGCTAGGTATTGCTACTTCTTTATTTACTGCAATTTTTATCACTCGTTTACTTATCGAGGGATCTATTAATAAAGGTACAATCTTAACATTTAATACCAACATTTCTAAGAACTGGTTTAACAACATTAATATCGAATTTTTAAAGAAACGTAAGTTAGCTTACATCATTTCTGGATTCTTTATTCTTGTTGGTTTAATTTCTATCTTTACTTTAGGATTAAAACAAGGTGTTGATTTTAAAGGAGGACGTTCTTATGTTGTTCGTTTCGATCAAGATATGAACGCTACTGAAGTTGCTTCTTCTTTGCAAGGTGCTTTTGAAGCTGCTCCTGAAGTTAAAACATACGGTTCAAATAATCAATTAAAAATAACTACTGCTTATAAGATAGATGAAGAAGGTAGAGAAGTTGATGAACAAGTTCAAAGTTCTTTATACAAGGGATTAAAATCTTATTTAGGAACGACTTCATACGAAGACTTCAAACCTGGTTTTGAAAAAGCAGGTAGCGGAATTATGAGCTACATGAAAGTAGAACCGACCATTGCTGATGATATTAAAAAATCTGCATTATGGGCGGTAATAGGATCGTTAATCGTAGTTTTCTTATATATCTTATTACGTTTTAGAAAAATGTCTTATTCTATTGGTGCAGTAGCCGCAGTATTCCACGATGTATTAGTGGTATTAGGTGTGTTTTCTATCTTTTACAAGTTCATGCCTTTCGATATGGAAATCGGGCAATCATTTATTGCAGCGATCTTAACAGTAGTTGGATACTCACTAAATGATACCGTGGTAATTTTTGATAGAATTAGAGAGTACGCTGATAACAGTAATTCTTTAACTGCTGGTTTAGTAGACAAAGCATTAAGTAGCACTTTAGGTAGAACAATAAATACCTCTTTAACTACTTTATTAGTAATGTTAGCTATCTTTTTCTTTGGAGGAGACAGTATTAAAGGATTTATGTTTGCATTAATTGTAGGTGTAGTTGTAGGTACGTATTCATCGTTATTCGTAGCAACACCAATTATGTTTGATGCTTCTAAAAAAGACGACAAAAAATAATATTCTTATATATATTACAAGAACCGTTTTGAATAATATTCAAAACGGTTTTTTCATTTACTATCAAGCAACTATCTTTGCACTCTGATGAAAATTACAAAACTTCACGATTTATATTTTAAAGAGTTCATTTCTTCAAATGAAATCTCGACTATTGTTAAAAAATTAGCACAACAAGTAAAAGCTGATTTACCTAAAAATGAAGTTCCTTTATTTATAGGTATCTTAAATGGATGCTTTGTTTTTACTGCCGATTTTTTACGCGAGTATAAAGGAGACTGTGAAATTAGTTTTGTAAAGTTGGCTTCTTATGAAGGAACAGCATCAACAGAAAATGTAAAGAAATTAATTGGTATTAACGAAGATCTAACAAATCGTACCGTTATCATTTTAGAAGATATTATTGATACAGGCACGACTTTACAAGAGCTATACGAGATTTTCGCAACAGAAAACATAAAAGAACTAAAAATAGTAACACTTTTTTTCAAGCCTGACGTTTATCGTAAAGAATTATCAATAAACTACATTGGAAAAAGTATTGCAGATAAATTTATTGTTGGCTACGGTTTAGACTATAAAGGTTATGGTAGAAACTTACCCGCGATATCTCAATTAACAACACAACCCAAAATGACAAACATTGTATTATTTGGCCCTCCAGGAGCAGGAAAAGGAACACAAGCAGATTTATTAAAAGAGAAATATAATTTAGTTCATATTTCTACCGGAGATGTTTTTCGTTTCAACATAAAAAATAAAACTGAATTAGGTGTACTTGCTAAAACGTATATGGATGATGGAAATTTAGTTCCTGATGAAGTTACTATTAGTATGCTTAAAGCAGAAGTAGAAAGAAATGCAACTGCAAAAGGATTTATCTTTGACGGTTTTCCAAGAACCGAATCGCAAGCAGAAGCCTTAGATGTTTTTTTAGGTGAAAAGAACGAACGTATTAACGGAATGGTTGCTTTAGAAGTATCTGAAGACTTATTAGTTGGTCGTTTATTAGAAAGAGGAAAAACTAGTGGAAGAACCGATGATACTGACGAAAGTAAAATCAGAAATCGTTTTAACGAGTACAACACTAAAACAGCGATTTTAAAAGACTTTTACCAAGAACAAGGTAATTATTACGGCGTAAACGGTGTTGGGTCTATAGAAGATATTACACAGCGTTTATCAGACGTATTTGATACATTATAAGACGAACGTCATTCCGAATGAAATGAAGGAATCTTTAAACAGATTACTTCGAAATTAGCATTTCTCGTAATGACGTCAATTAACTTAGTTCTGTTTAAATAAAAACAGAAAACAACTTAGAAAAAATGACTGAAGGAAATTTTGTTGACTATATAAAAATCTACGCGTCTTCTGGTAAAGGAGGTCGAGGATCTGTGCATTTACACCGTGAAAAGTATATTACCAAAGGTGGTCCTGATGGAGGTGACGGTGGTCGTGGAGGTAATATAGTTTTACGTGGAGATAAAAGTATGTGGACACTTTTCCATTTAAAATTTAAACGTCATTTTAGAGCTGAACCAGGTGGAGATGGTAGTAGTAGCCGTAGTACAGGGCACGATGCAAAAGACATTATTGTTCCGGTACCATTAGGTACTATTATTCGTGATGCTGATACCGATGAAATTTTATATGAAGTTTCACACCATGAACAAGAAATCACTTTATTACAAGGTGGTAAAGGTGGTCTTGGTAACTGGCACTTTAAATCGCCAACCAATCAAGCGCCACGTTATGCTCAACCGGGTATTGACGGAGTAGATGGATGGTTTCGTATAGAGCTTAAATTGTTAGCAGATGTTGGTTTAGTTGGTTTTCCTAATGCAGGTAAATCTACTTTACTTTCTGTATTAACATCTGCAAAACCAAAAATTGCTGATTATGCGTTTACTACTTTAAAACCTAACTTAGGTATTGTAGAGCATCGTAATCACAAGAGTTTTGTAATGGCTGATATTCCTGGTATTATAGAGGGAGCTGCTGAAGGAAAAGGATTAGGTCATTATTTTTTACGTCATATCGAACGTAACTCTGCCCTATTATTTTTGATCCCTGCAGATAGCGATGATATTAAAAAAGAATACGAAATTCTATTAAACGAATTACGTAAACACAATCCTGAATTGTTAGATAAAGATCGTTTGTTAGCAATTTCTAAGTCAGATATGTTAGACGACGAACTAAAAGAAGAAATTAAAAAAGACTTACCAGAAGGTATCGATGCACTATTTATCTCGTCTGTAGCCCAATTAGGTTTACAAGAATTGAAAGATAAATTATGGGATGTATTGAATTAGTATCTTCTCTAAAATAACTTTATAAAAAGCAATCTCGAATGAGGTTGCTTTTTTTGTTTTGATTCTTAATCTAATTTTGAATAACTTAGCTAGAACAATAATTATCTTAAAAGTAAAGGACACCTAAACATTAACAGCCAAAAATCAATTTTAAGATGTAGTCATATTCAGGGAAAGACATGTAAAACTGAATACCTTATCTTTTATTTATTTCGGAGATAACAAATGCCTCTTTAATTAAACTTAAAACAATAATTATGTTGAAGAAAATATTATTATGTATTCTATTGGCGAGCAATTTTTATGTTTTTTCCCAATCACATTATAGCCAACAACAAGCCTCTTCTGAGTTAGATCGATATTCTAATTCGTTTGGTTCAAATCGCTCGGAAGCAATATCTTTTAAAATGTATAAAGACCCACAGAATCAAAAGATATTTTTTCGTGCTATTTTCAAAAAAGATCGAACAACTGTAAAAGGGAAAACTTATTATAACATGAAATTTAAAGTAGAGTTGGTAATGAAATATGTAAATCATGTGTACGAAAAAGGTAATAAATTATACTTTGATTTAGACTCTAATGGGTATAGTATGAATATTAAAGCACCTAGAGAAAACTGGATAGGTAATCGAATATATACCAATGATTTTACTATTACAATTAATAATTCAACAATCAGAAAAAAAGCACTTAAAGCATTTAAGTATTTAGTTAAAAACCCTGTATATCATCAGTAAATTATAAATTCGCTTTAATGAAGCAATGAAAAAAAGTCTATAATTTGAACTTTTAAGCAGGAATAATCCTTCTTTGGTTCAGGGTTGCATAGGATCCTCTTTTGGCTTTATTATCAAAAAGAAGTAATTCAATTAATGTAAGTAAAAAGACACTCTGATTAGAGGAGTCATTAATTGCCAATATAACAGGAATTACCAAACTTTAATAGTCCGCTTTCAATAAGTTGGTAAAGCCCTAAAACCCAACTTAGGTATTGTAGAACACCATAATCATAAGGGGTTTGTAATGGCAGATATTCCTGGTATTATTGAAGGTGCTGCTGAAGGAATAGTTCAATGTTTTTCACATCATATCGAACATAACTCTACCCTATTGTTTTTGATCCCTGCAGATAGCGATGGCCTTAAAAAAGAATACAAAATTCTATTAAACGAATTACGTAAACACAACATTGAATAATTAGATAAAGATCGTTTGTTAGCCATTTCTAAGTCAAATATGTTCGACGATGAACTAAAAGAAGAAATTAGATAAAACTTACCTAAAGGTTTTGATGCCTAATTTATCTAGTCTATTGCCCAATTAGGGTTACAGGAATTCAAAGATAAATTATGGGATGTACTTAATTAGAATTCCCCCTAATTAACTTTATAAAAAACAATCTCAAATGAGGTTGCATTTTTGTTTTGATTCTTAACTTGTTTTTCAACAACTTCGCTATCATACCATATTCATTATTAATACAACGGAAATCTTAATAGCAGTACTTAATGCTTAAAATGACATGAAAAAGATATTTTTAATTATTATAATATTATGTTTATACAATTGCGGTGTCCATAAAATAAAGATAAATGAACAAATCAAAATTCAAAGATTAATCGACTCTTTAGATTTTAAAGTAGTGCTGCCTGAAAACTGGAAATCAATTTTAGATTCTCATCAAAATTTGAGTTACTCTCCAATAGATTTAGATGATAAATTTTATAAAAATATTGTTCGTATTGATGATATTTCAGATGGAAATGAAATATTAAAAAGTTTTGTGATTAAATCTCTAAAAGCGGAAAAAAAAGACATTAATAA
This sequence comes from uncultured Tenacibaculum sp., assembly GCA_965364955.1. Classification (GTDB taxonomy): domain Bacteria; phylum Bacteroidota; class Bacteroidia; order Flavobacteriales; family Flavobacteriaceae; genus Polaribacter. The sequence continues at coordinate 15,619 of CBDTZS010000047.1, forward strand.
TGAACCTGATAAATTGAATAGCATAAAGACTAAATATGGAGAAACTTATGTTATAAGAGAAGAATCTGATTGGAATTTCACTCATTATATAAAGACTACTTTTTATTTTAGACACAACGATAAAATATTCAGATTTCATTACTCATCTGATGAAAGATTCCAAAAAAAATATTTTCATGATATAGATTTTATTTTTAATAGTTTAGAATTTAACTAAATTTAAAAGGCATAAGCACGACTGAATATCGAGCTAATCATTATCAAAATTAATTATAAATTTGTTTAATGATTTGGGTGCAGTCTATTTTCTATTAGGATTATATTTGCTAATTTAGACTCTAGAATGCGTAAAATTAAAACGGTCTGAAACCTAGTAAAGACGTTATAAATACGTTACTCAGAATTTAAAAAAAAACGAATGCACAGAGAATTTGAAACAGAGAGATTATTGATAAGACCGACTTTAGAACAAGATGCTGAATTAATTTATCAATTAATGAATACTCCTAAGTTCATTAAATATGTAGGAGATAGAGAAATTAATTCAATTGAAGATGCTGAAAAATATATTCAGACTAAAATGCTCCCACAATTACATACCCTTGGATATTCAAGTTACTCAATAATTACAAAGATGAATGGAGAAAAAATTGGTACCTGTGGCCTTTATAACAGAGAAGGAGTAGATGGAATTGATATTGGATTTGGTCTTTTGCCCCAGTATGAAGGATTGGGATATGCTTATGAATCATCACACAGATTAATGAAAGCGGCATTTGAAGATTTTGAAATTGAGGAAATTATAGCAATTACATCAAAAGAGAATATTTCTTCTCAACGCCTTTTGGTAAAACTAGGATTAGAAATGGTAGGCACAACGAAGCTACCAAACGAAGATGATGAAATATTACTTTATAAAAGTAAAAAATAAAACTGGACATGACAAAGAACTGGAGTGAGAAACAATTCTTATCTTCATTAATTCTAAATAATTACATTCTAAGCTCAAAATTATATTAATGAATGTTTTGAGCTTTTTTTTCTTCCCAATTTCTAACTATAAAATTAGATAATGTAACCTTAGTCTGTATAATTAATTGTTATATTTAAACAAAAGTTGAAAATCCATACCACTAAGTATGATTTGTTACTAGCGGAAAACTTTTCGGTTTTTTTCCCGCAAAAAACCTTAGACAAACACAGTTTTGAAACCTTTTTAGTTCACAAACTCATTCATAGAATGAGACGATTACTTCTTTTTAAACTTATTGTTAATCAATTTTCGTTTCCATTCTTCGCCTAAAAAATCAAAAACATTTAGCGAATAGATCCCTATTAATACTGTCCAAGAAAGTAATATCCATAAAAAAACACTCCAAAGAGATGAATCATTAATTGCTATAATAAGAGGAACCACCAAACTTAACAACCCTATTGCAATAAGTTTATAAAGCCCTTTAATATTTTGAACATACGCTTCTTCTTTTCTAACTTGTTCCAATTCTACCTCCTTATCTGAATCAACAATCGTTGTTTCAAAAACAGCAGCTAAAGATTTCAATGATTCTAAACCAGCATTTTCACCGTTTTCAATTCGTTGAATTGTTCTAATACTTAATCCACTCATTTCAGCTAATTGGTCTTGTGACCAATGACGCTCCAATCTCATTTTCTTAATATCTCTTAAATTAATTGTGCTAGAATTCATTACTAATTAAATTTTATATTTATTTATGAAACAAAGATAAATGTTCTTTTTTCATAGCCAGTGAAACCAATAAGACTGTGTAACGACAGTAATATGACAACAACACGACAGCTGTTTTTGAAGATAATAACGGAGTGTTAACTAACACATAATCTATAGAATTCGTTTCGCTTTTACAAACTCATCCTTCCAATAGCTTTCATTCATTGAAGATATAATCACTCCCTTGGAAGTTGTGGAATGAATAAAAAACACTTGACCTTTAACGATTGAAGTTACCAAACCAACATGATTTATTTCATCTTTTAAACGAGCTATATCAAAAAACAATAAATCACCAGGTTTAACGACATCCAAACTAATTTCTTTTCCTTTTGTGCTTATTACACTTGATGATCTTGGTAATTGAATTCCAATTTGTTTAAATGAAGTATTTACTAAACCCGAACAGTCCATCCCTTCTTTAGTTGTTCCTCCTGCGCTATATGAAACACCTTTATACGAATTTGCAATTTCAAGTAATTCTTTAACTTTAGAATACTCAATCTTTATTTGATTATTATTTCCTTTCTGCTTTTCATCTTCTTGATTCACAAAACGAAAAGTTATAAAACCTATAATAACGACCAACAAAAGCATCTTTTTATTCATCTTTTACAAAATCCTTTTTGCTTTTATAAAAGCTTTTTTCCAGTAATCGTTATATAAGGAAGTAACAATTACTCCGCGAGAACTAGTAGAATGGATAAAATGAATATCCCCATTTTTTATTGAAGTAACCAAACCAACATGATTAACTTTCCCTTTTTTTCTCGACGTTTTAAAAAACAACAAATCTCCTCGTTTTACTTTACTTAGAGAAATATCGAAACTTTTCGCATACATTTCACGAGACGTTCTAGGAATTTCAACTTTACGCTGTTTAAAAGAAGTGTGAATTAAACCAGAACAGTCCATTCCCCTTTTAGTCATCCCTCCATATTTATATGGAACGCCTTTATAGGTTACAGCTGTCCAAACAATTTTATCCGCAATCGTTGGTTTTTTTACTGAAGTGTCAGGTGTATTTATTACTTTTTTAGGTTTCTTATAACTGGCTACATTTTTTGATGATCCACAAGAAATCATAAAAAAAGAAATAGGAAAAATGAAGAATAGTTTTTTATACATAAATTTCTATAGGAAATTACAATTTATAAAAATATAACATTATTGTCATTACGAGGAAGAATGACGAAGTAATCTCCTTTTTGCCTCCATAAGATTGCTTCATTTTAATCGCAATGACTGTAATTCTATTTCAAACCGTTAACAATAAGTTTTGCTGTTTTTTCTGAAGCTCCTTTTCCTCCTAACTGTTGTTCTAAATCAAAATACGACAAAAATAGCTCTTCTCTATGTTCAGGTTGAAGAATACGCTGCAACTCCTTTTTAAGGTTTGCATTTGTAAAATCATTCTGAATCAATTCTTTTACAACTTCTCTGTCCATAATTAAATTCACCAACGAAATATACTTTAACGTAATAATCCGTTTGGCAATTTGATACGAAATAGTACTTCCTTTATAACAAACAACCTGTGGAACTTTAAATAAGGCTGTTTCTAAAGTAGCGGTACCTGAGGCTACCAAAGCAGTATGTGAAATACTTAGTAAATCATACGTTTTATTATTGATAAACTTTACATTTTTGTCTCCAATAAACTCCTCATAAAACTCATATGGTTGACTCGGAGCTCCTGCTATTACAAATTGATACTTAGAAAAATCATCAACTAAAGATAACATTACCGATAACATCTTAGTTATTTCTTGTTTTCTACTTCCGGGCAATAAAACTATAATGTCTCTTTTACCTAAATTGTGTGCTGTTCTAAAAGATTGCTCATCTACCTGTTTTCTACCTGCAATTCCATCAATTAACGGATGTCCAACAAAATGAACATCATAATTATATTTTTGGTAGAATTCTTTTTCAAACGGAAGAATAACAAACATCTCATCAACATCGCGTTTAATCTCTTTTACCCTACCTGCTCTACTTGCCCAAACTTGCGGAGAAATATAATAATTCGTTTTAAAACCTTTCTGCTTTGCCCATTTAGCAATTCGAAGATTAAAACCTGAATTATCTATAAAAACAATCACATCTGGTTTAAACTCTGCAATATCTTTTTTACAAAAAGACATCATTCCTACTATCTTTCGTAGGTTCATTAATACTTCAATAAAACCCATAAAAGCACGTTCTTTATAGTGCTTCACAAGTGTACCTCCTACTTCTTGCATTAAATCACCACCCCAAAAACGAACCTCTGCGTTTGGATCCTCTTTTAACAAAGACTTCATCAAATTAGCTCCGTGTAAATCACCAGAAGCTTCACCTACAAGAATATAATATTTCATTGCGTAACTTTAGATAAATTTTAATACAAGCGTTACTAAAGCTATTGCTACAGTAGTTATTAAAACACCTCTTGCTCTATAATCTTGATTCTTTTTTAAAAACACCCAAAATACAAACAAATTAGGGATTGCTGCTAAAGCCAAAACAGGCCCCAAAACACCACCCTGACTAACTTTTTTAAAGGTTTCAGTAAAAGTGTCATCAGATATAAATTCTAAGTAAATAAAAAACCCACACGAAGTAGCCACTAAGGATATTATAATTCCTATTACTACTTCTTTACTTATATGTCCCATGAATTTAATTTTTGAATTGCATGATGCGCTGTCATATCAAACTGAACAGGAACCACTGAAATATATCCGTTTTCTAATGCCCAAATATCGGTATCTTGTCCTTTGTCTCTATTTACAAACTCACCCGATAACCAATAATACTCTTTACCATGAGGACTTTTACGTTTCTCAAAGTCTTCTTTCCAATAGCCATTTGCCTGACGACAAACACGAACTCCTTTTATCTCATTTTCTTTTAACTTCGGAATATTTACATTTAGCACCACTCCTTCTGGTAAACCATTTGATAAAACACTTACTACTATTTTCTCTATGAATTTTTTTGCAGCCCTAAAGTCTGCATGCCAGTCAAAATCTAACAATGAAAAACCAATTGCAGGAATCCCTTCAATACCTGCTTCAACAGCAGCACTCATCGTTCCTGAATAAATAACATTGATAGATGCATTTGATCCGTGGTTAATCCCTGAAACGCATAAATCAGGTGTTCTATTTAAAATTTCATTTTTTGCCATTTTAACACAATCGGCAGGAGTACCTGAACAACTATATTCTATTTGCGGACCTTCATCAATCGTAATAGGGTTACAATGCAATACATTATTAACCGTAATTGCATGACCCATACCACTTTGTGGACTATCGGGAGCAACGACTACAACATCTCCAATTTTATTCATTATCTCAACAAGCATACGAATACCTGGAGCACTAATTCCATCATCATTTGTAACCAGTATTAAGGGTCTTTCTTGCATAGTGTATTTGTTTTACAACAAATGTAACATAAAAATAAGGATTCTCATTTTAACATTTTATAAAGACAGACTCCTTTATTTTATGCGTAAAATTGTAGTAATTAAACACAAATAGCATGATGCGCTTTATTATTTTTTTAACTATTTTTATTGCTACCACATTTGTTTTAGCAATAACAGCCTTATAAGGAAGAAGGCAGAATGGTCGTTAGTCCAAAAATAACGACATCTCTATACCTCAAGTGTAGAATTACATTTATAAATAAAAGAAGTATAAACAAATAACACCAAAATTAAAAATTGGCATTATTTTAGTAGATTAGCAGTATAAGTAGACCATTAAAAGAAAGAAGATACATGAAGACGAAATTTATTATTCCTTTTTTAGCGATTACATTATTATTTTCAAATTCAATTTATTCGAATACTGTTTCTGAGACAGATCCTGATAAAGACAAAGTAATCATATATGTTTTAAAAAATATTTTAAGCAGATATCATTACGTTCAGAAAGAATTAAATGATGATTTTTCTGAACATGTTTACAATACATTTATTGACGGACTAGATCCTAATAAAAGATATTTTACTCAAGAAGATTTAAAAGAGTTTTCTCAATTCAAATATCAAATAGACAATCAACTAAAAGATACTAAAATAGATTTTTACAAATTAGTGTATAATCGCTTTTTAGAAAAATTAGATGCAGCAAAAAACAATTACCGCAGTTTATTAACTCAATCTTTTAATTACAAAAAAAATGAAGTAATTGATGTTGATTACGATAAAGTTCCTTTTGCTAAAAACGAAAGCGAACTTCTTGATTATTGGAGAAAGCAATTAAAACTCTCTATCTTAATTAGAGTTGAAGATGCTGAAAGTTTACAAAATGAAAAAACTAAAAAAGATAAAACTTTTAAAAAGAAAACATTTTCTGAATTAGAAAAAGAAGCGAGAAAAGAAGTCTTAAAAAACATGAATGAGTTGTATGAACGAATTGGTGAACTTGAAAATTCTGATTGGTATTCTACGTTCTTAAATAGTGTTGTTAGTGGTTTCGGCCCACATACAACCTATATGTCTCCTCGAATAAAATCTCGTTTCGACCAAGAAATGTCTGGTAAATTAGAAGGTATTGGTGCCCGTTTACAAAAGAAAGGTATTTATACTCATATAGTCGAACTAATTTCTGGTGGTCCAGCTTGGAAACAAGGAGAATTAGAACCAGATGATATTATCTTAAAAGTAGCGCAAGGTGATGCTGAACCATTAGATATTGTTGGTATGAGATTAGATGATGCTATTAAATTTATAAAAGGAAAAAAAGGTACTGAAGTTCGTTTAACTGTTAAGAAAAAAATTGACGGTTCTACTAAAATCATCCCTATTATTAGAGATATTGTTGAACTAGAAGAAACCTTTGTAAAATCAAGCATTGTTGAGAAAAATGGCGAAAAATATGGAATTATCGATCTTCCTAGATTCTATATTGATTTCAATGACTTAAGCCGTAGAGATGCCGCTAAAGACATGGAAAAAGAAATTGAACGTTTGAAAAGTGAAAACGTGAAAGGCTTAATCGTTGATTTACGTGACAATGGAGGAGGTTCTTTAAAAACAGCTATTGAAATAGGTGGATTATTTATTAAAAAAGGCCCTATAGTGCAAGTTAAATATAGAGATGAACAGCCTTTGATTAAAAATGATACCGACCCTAAAATTCAATGGAACGGTCCTTTAGTTGTAATGGTTAATGAATTTTCTGCTTCTGCTTCTGAAATTTTTGCAGCAGCTATGCAAGACTATAAACGTGGTGTAATTATTGGAGGTAAGCAAACCTACGGAAAAGGAACTGTGCAAAATGTATTACCAATCAATCGTTTTTACGAGCAATACCCTAGTGATTTAGGAGCTTTAAAAATGACAATTCAAAAATTCTACAGAATAAATGGTGGGTCAACTCAAATTGAAGGTGTGTATTCTGACATATCGTTACCTACTAGATATAGCTATATGAAATTTGGTGAACGCGATTTAGACGGAGCTTTACCTTGGGATAAAGTACAACAAGCCAAATATAGTACTACTAACTCATACAGTAACTTCGGAGATGTTGTTTACAGTAGCCAACAACGTGTGCTAAGTAATGACAATTTTAATAAGATTAATGAATATGCTAAATGGTTAAAGAAAAATCAGGAAGAAAGAATCTATTCTTTAAAATATACTACTTATAAAAAAGAAAGCAAGGAAAAAGTAAAAGAAAGCGAACAATTTAAAGATATCTTTAAGTTCGATTCTAACTTAACTTTTAACTCACCGAAATATGAGTTAGATCTTTTTACAAAAGACACTGTTTTAAAAGAAAAGCGTATTGTATGGCATAAAAACTTAAGAAAAGATATTTATTTAAACGAAGCACT
>CBDTZS010000048.1:0-23168 GCA_965364955.1 uncultured Tenacibaculum sp.
TCTGGAATATCAACGTATACAAGAATGAAAGATAATGAAAAACTTCCTATTGAATTTTTAGTTGAAGGAAACTTTAAGCAATCTCTTAAAGCTTATCAAGGGTTAATAAAAGAAGAGATGAAAAATCCTGCTATAAAAGAGAGCAATTTAAATAGTTTAGGTTATCAATACTTAAACAATGGTAACTCAAAGATGGCACAAGATGTTTTTAAAGTAAATATGATTTTATACCCTAATAGCTCTAATGCTTACCATAGTTACGCTGTGGTGTGCATGAAGGTTGGAGAGCTAGATATAGCAATTGAAAATTATAAAAAATCACTAAGCCTTGACCCTAAAAATGACAATGCTAAAAAACTAATTATGGAATTGGAAAGTCGTATGCAGAATAAAATTTAGCCTAAGTTACAGGTATTTAATAGCTGGCAATAACGGGCCAAATTAATTATCAATTTATCTAAACTGTAGATCCATTTTCTATTCAGGGTGTATTTACCAAATTAAATGCTCAAAAAACACAGCAAACAAAATATAAAACGGTTAACCAAAAACTCAATATTATATAAATGAAAAGGCTCTCAAATAATTTGAGATCCTTTTCATTTATACTATTTTTTTTGCTTTTTTCACTTTCTATTTGTTATAAGTGTTATTTAAATATAATAAACTCCTCAGGTCCACTCTTAAATTATTGAAATCTAATTAATTTTAATTATTTTGCAACTCTAATTAATTTTAATTATCCTCCGAAATGCCATGTTAAAACATCTATTTTTTCTGTTTTCATTATTTTTGTCTTATACTTTATGTCATTCTCAAACTCATGAAAAACATAACAAAAAAGAATTAGAGAAGTTTAAAGAAAAATTCTACTTAAACCGAAAAATAGGTATAGATAGTTCTTTATATTACATGAATAAAATGTTAAACACTGAGGTAACTTCATATAAAACTTTTGCTTATGCAGCAATAGAGTATTTAAAAACAAGAGAGAAAAAAAATGTAGATATCCATTTTTACAAGGATAGTATAGAAAACTATCTTCCTAAAATTTCTGAAACAGAAAAGAATTACACCATACTTTTTGATATACATATCCTTTTAGGGAATACTAACAAAAGAAGAAAGTTAATAAAACCTGCCTTACATAATTATATTAAAGCGGAAAGTTATGCTTTACAAGCAAATGATGTTGAAAGGATTATTAAGATCAAAGGAAATATTGCTCTTATATATCAAGATATGCAAGAGCTTAATAAAGCTTTAAGTGAAACAAAAGAAGCTCTTAGATTGATAGAAGAGAATAAGAAAGAATTAGGTAATAAATATAATGTTAACAAATATAAAACAGCTTTAAATATTGGGGCTATATATGCTACACTATATAAAAATAATATAGAAAAAAGTCAATATGCCGATTCATCCTTATTATACTATAATTCCTTACTTAAGGATAACAATTTTAAACTTAGCTCTTACTATTATGGTCGTATTTATTATAGCTTAGGTACTGTTTATAGTTTAAAAAAAGAATATACTAAAGCTGCTCATTTTCTTGATAAAAGTTTAACTATTTTTAATAAAAACAAATCATATTCTTATTTGTATAAAGGTTATTATAATACAGGTTTTAATCATTATATGGCAAATGACATAGAAAAAGCAAAGCAAAACTTTTTAACCGCTCTTCATGTAAAAAAAGACACTCTTTTAGATGCTAATTATATGAATATGCATAATTACCTTTCTAAAATATACTCTAAACAGCAAAAAAATGATTCTGCTAATTATTATTTAAATACTTTCTTAAAAATACATAGTAAAGTATTATTAAGAGATAAACAACAATTTAAAGAAGCATATAAAGAAGATAAAGAAACTTCTTTCGATAAAGAAATCAATAAATTGACAAAAGATAATAGCCAAAAAACATACTATTACAACACCATCGTTCTAAGTTTAATTATACTCCTTTTTATTATTAGCCTCTTTGTGTTTAAAAACATTAAAGAAAGAAAAAAAACTAAAAAAAGATTAGATGAATTATTAGGTCAAATTTCAAAAAAGGAAACTATTAAAGGGAAAAACTTCTTTCAACCTAATAATTTAAATATCAAAGATGAAAAACACCAAGAAATTATTAATGGTTTATTAAAAATAGAAAAAAAGTTATACTTCTTAAAAGAAGAATTTAATTTATATAACGCTGCAAAAAAAATTGGTACAAATACTACATATCTTTCTAAAGTGATAAAAGAATATAAGCTTATGAGTTTTAGTGAGTATACTAATGAATTACGCATCAACTATATTATAACAGCATTAAGTAACGATAAAAAAATAAGAGCCTATACAACTCTAGCTATAGGCGAAATAGGTGGTTATAAAAACGCAAAGTCTTTTACGAGAATCTTTAAAAATTATACAGGAATAACTCCTTATCAGTTTATAGAAAAAATTGATAAGGAGCTTGTTATTGAATACTAACTATTTTGAAGGAACTTCTAAACAATATTTTATTTTTTTATCATAACCTCCCCCTGGTGGTGGTGGATAACAATTTTCTTCACCATCTGTATCAGGGCCACCATCTATCCGAGCATCACCTTTTGCTATAATATTACGTAGCTCTTTTTTTGTTAATTGATTAGCCTTTAAATCATCAATAAATAATAGTTTCATAATTTATCTGTTTTAGTAAGGTGAAGTTATGTTATTTATTAAATAATACTTATAAATTAAACACCACTCATAAAAATAAACACAAACAACTAATAAACAAGTATTTAAGTTGTTTTTTAGTTGTCACAATTTTTAAATAATACCTCCCTTTTTTATAAATAACACCCCCAGTTACTTCTTTTATCATATTAAAAAGTCAATATTTGAACAGATAATATAGGCTTAAACATCTATAATTTTAAAAGGAGAATAAGATAATTTTAAGTTAACATAAACAACTTCTAAAACTTTTTATATTAATAAAAATATAAGATATAGTAATAACAAAAATTAAATACCTATAGGAAGCTGAAAATATAGATGTAATATAAACCTAGAGTAAGCATACAAACTAAATATTACAAAAATGAAAAAAACATTTTTTTTGCCAAAAGGATTAGAAAAATTTTCGGACCAACAGATTAATGACCTAACACTTATCAGAGGTGGTGCTATACCTATTGATGACCAAATATACTATCCTACTGGTGGAGGTGGTAGAAGATGTCCTGACGGATTAGTTTGGAGTGATAAATTACAAAAATGTATTGGACGTTATTTACCTATTGAAGAAGCACTCTTTAAACTTTAATTACTTTTTTTAATTTAATACTCACAAGGAAATTATAATATTTTATAATTTCCTTGTCTCTAACTAAATAATAATTAAATATATGAATTTCAGTTCCTTAGCTGTAAAAGTAGCTAGTCGATGCAACCTAAATTGCTCATATTGCTTCATGTACAATTTAGGAGATACTACTTATAAAAATCAACCTAAATTCATGTCACCTGAGACAGTTGATCATATAATTCAAAAAACAAAAAAACATATAAAAAAGTATAATAAAAAAGAGTTTTCCTTTCTATTTCATGGAGGTGAACCTTTACTTGCTCCTAAAGAGTTTTATACTGATTTTATTAATAAAGTTAAAAAAATTCAAAACGAACTTAGCGATGTACTTTTTTCATTTGACCTACAAACAAATGGAGTTCTTTTAGACGAAAACTGGATTGACTTATTTAAAGAATTAAACATTTCTCCTAGTGTTAGTGTTGATGGTACTAAAAAAGCGCATGACATGTTTCGAATAGATCATAAAGGAAATGGTAGTTATGATACGGTTTTTAAAAGTATAAGGCTATTAAAAAATGAAATGACCTTTGCAGACATAGCATGTGTTATTAATATTAAAGAAACTCCTATAGAAATATATGAAAGTTTTAAAAAAATGGATGTTAGTTATGTGAATTTTTTAATTCCTGATTACACTCATGACAACTTTCCTTTTGATAATAAAGAAACCTTAATGGGTGATTGGTTAATTAAATTATTTGATATATGGGTTAATGATGAGCAACGATATAAAATTCCGTTATTTATAGGTTTATTAAATACTTTCATGAGAATTAACGAAAATGTTAAGAATGAATCAACTGTTTTAATTGTAGAAACTAATGGAGAAATTGAAGCTATTGATTCTTTAAAAGCCTGTGGTCATGGGTTTACTAAAACTGGTTTAAATATTGAAAAAGATGATTTTCAAGACATCCAGAAAACGCCTTTAGGTAAATTATATTTTAATGATTTTAACACTAAGCTTTGTAATAAATGTTTGGAATGTCCTTTAAAAGAGGCTTGTAAAGGAGGTCGATTAGTTCATCGTTATAGTAAAGAAAACGGGTTTAACAATCCTTCTGTTTATTGTAATGATTTAATTAAACTAATAGCTCATGTACAGAAATTTTTTATTTCATGTTACCCTGATTTAAACAAAAAAGAAAACATAGAAGAAATTTCACCTAATGAAATCATAAATTACCTAAGCTCTATTGATGAAGATACTGAATCAATCTACAAAAAAGAATTAGAGTTGTTTTCTGAAAAAAACATGAAAAACGCATCATAATAATCTAAAAACAGAAATATTAGAGCACTTCTGATAAATTAAATATACATAGAATAATGCGAAACCTGAAAAGCATACAATAGAGTAAGGGAAACAAAAAATAATTAATTATGTTAAAATCAATTTCAAACTTAGGAGCTATTTTAAACAAAGCAGAGCAAAAAACAATTAATGGAGGACAAATACAATGTGGACGCAACGAAGTATTACGTTGTAATTGGTTGGGATGTTGGTGTGAAAGTACGTTACCTCAAGAAGATGTAAAAGATATGTAAAATGATCTAATAACAAATAAACATTTTATTTATGTTCATAGATATGTAAACGTTTATAGTTAAAATAAATGATGAGAAAGCTCATAAACATAAAGTAGAGTAAGGAAAACAAAAACAATTAAAACCATGTTAAAATCAATATCAAACTTAGGAACTGTTTTAAACAAGACAGAACAAAAAACAATTAATGGAGGACAAATACAGTGTCCAATTGGACAAGTATTAGTTTGTATCTGGCATGGGTGTTGGTGTGAAAACCCAATAGACAAAGTAGATGATGTAAGATAAGCTATTTAGAGAATAGATAACTGTAGCTAATTTAAAAATTAGCTACAGTTGTCTTAATATAATTTAGAATGTAGTACAAAATTATTTTATACTAATTTTTTAGCATTTTTTACTTTCTGCTTGGTAAGAGCTATATCAATTACCTCACTCATTTCTGTTACATAATGGAATTTCAATCCTTTTAAGTAACTTTCCTTTATTTCTTCAATGTCCTTTTTATTATCAGCACACAAAATAAGTTCTTTAATATTGGCGCGTTTTGCTGCTAATATTTTCTCTTTAATTCCTCCTACTGGTAATACTTTACCCCGTAATGTGATTTCACCTGTCATGGCTAACCTATTTTTAACCTTACGCTGTGTAAATACCGATATTAACGACGTTAACATAGTAATACCTGCACTTGGTCCGTCTTTTGGCGTTGCTCCTTCAGGTACGTGAATATGTACATCATATTTTTCTAACACTTCTTGTTTAATCCCAAAATCTTCAGCATTTGCTTTGATATATTTCATCGCTATTGTAGAAGACTCCTTCATTACCTTTCCTAAATTACCTGTAATAGAAAGGTTTCCTTTTCCTTTAGATAAAATAGATTCGATAAATAAAATATCTCCACCAACACTTGTCCATGCTAAACCTGTAACTACACCAGCAACATCGTTATTTTCGTATTTATCACGTTCTAAACGTGGTGCTCCTAAAATTGCTTCAATATCTTCATTTGTTAAAGCAATATTATACTCCTCTTCCATTGCAATTGATTTAGCTGCAAAACGAACTACTTTCGCTACTTGCTTTTCTAAACCACGTACTCCAGATTCCCGTGTATACCCTTCAACAATCTTTTCTAGTTGTTTTTTACCAACGGTTAAATGTTCTGGTGTTAATCCGTGTTCTTTTAATTGCTTTGGAAATAAATATTTCTTTGCGATTTCAACTTTTTCTTCAATCGTATAACCACTAACATTAATAATCTCCATACGATCACGTAATGCCCAAGGAATTTGACCCAAATTATTAGCTGTAGCTATAAATAAGACTTTAGAAAGATCGTAACCTACTTCTAAGTAATTATCATAAAACTCAGTATTTTGCTCAGGATCTAACACTTCTAACATTGCAGAAGAAGGGTCACCTTGATTACTTTGACTTAGCTTATCAATCTCATCTAATACAAATACAGGATTTGAAGTTCCCGATTTTTTAATATTCTGAATTAAACGCCCTGGCATTGCACCAATATATGTTTTACGATGTCCGCGAATTTCAGCTTCATCTCGTAAACCACCTAATGACATACGCACGTACTTACGACCTAATGCTTCTGCTACCGATTTACCTAAAGATGTTTTACCAACTCCTGGAGGACCGTATAAACAAAGAATTGGCGATTTCATATCACCACGTAATTTTAAAACAGCTAAATGTTCTATAATACGTTCCTTAACTTTTTCAAGACCAAAATGATCCCTATCTAATATTTTTTGAGCTCTTTTTAAATCGAATTTATCTTTAGAGTATTCATTCCAAGGTAATTCCAACATTAATTCTAAATAATTACGTTGCACCCCATACTCAGCCATTTGAGGGTTCATTCGCTTTAAACGACTTAACTCTTTATCAAATGTTTCAGCAACATCTTTATTCCATTTTTTTGTCTTAGATTTTATTCTCATTTCATCTAATTCCTGATCATGAGAAACACCACCCAACTCATCTTGAATGGTTTTTAATTGCTGATGTAAATAGTATTCACGTTGTTGTTCATCTAAATCAGAACGTGTTTTAGATTGAATATCATTACGTAGTTGTAATTTTTGTAGTTCTTTATCTAAATTTTTTAACGTTAGAAGTGCACGTTCTTTCAAGTTATCTTTTTCAAGTAATACTTGCTTCTTGGTAACACTCAATTCCATATTAGATGAAATAAAATTCACCAAAAAAGAATTAGATTGAATATTTTTAATCGCAAAAGAAGCTTCAGAAGGTAACATCGGGTTTTCTTTAATAACCTCTAATGCTAATTCTTTAATAGACTCTATAATCGCATCAAATTCTTTTTGATCATCAACTTCTTTATCATCTATTGCTTCGTGAACCTTTGCTTTTAAATATGGTTCTTCTTGCGTAATTTCATCTATCTCAAAACGTTTTTTTCCCTGAATAATAACAGTTGTATTACCATCTGGCATTTTAAGAACACGTAGAATTTTCGCTACGACTCCTGTTTTATGTATATCATCCAAGCTAGGGTTCTCTACATCTCCATCTTTCTGTGCTACAACTCCAATTATTTTATCTCCTTTATTAGCCTCCTTTATTAGCCGAATAGATTTATCTCTACCAGCTGTAATCGGAATTACAACTCCAGGAAACAACACCGTATTTCTTAAAGGTAGAATAGGTAATTCTGCAGGAACTTTCTCCTTATTTATTATTTCCTCATCCTCAGGAGTTAATAATGGAATCAACTCTGAATCTTCATTAAAAGCATCTTGAAGCGACAAGTTGTCTAAATGTATTATTTTTGATTTGCTCATATCTTTTATATCTGTCATAGTGACATTTTTATATGGTTTAAAACGATATAAAACGCACTTTTTAAATTGTAATCATTTAATAAACAACTAACTGTATTAATTTTAGCTGTTTTAATTAATATTATAGTTCAATTGTTATGCCAAGTAAAATTTTAATTAACTTGTAACTAATTATTAAATGAGTCGTCCTATTAATATATTTTCACAAAAAGCTAACTAAATAATGAAAACTAAACTATTTTTTATTTCTGTCCTTTTAATTATAACTAGTTGCTCTACAAGTAAAAACTCAGACGACTTTATAAAAAACGCTACAGGACGTTATTTTTTCAATGCTGATGAAATTATTGAGGTCAAATTTAAGGAAGATAAACTACTTTTAACATGGCGTAATCAAAATTTAGAACCTTTAAAAATTAGCGACAATACTTTTTATGTACGTGAATTAAACGAAAAATTAATTTTCAATACTTTAGAGGACAAAATTGAATTAGCAAAAAAGCGTGAGCATAAAGACAAAACATATGTTTTTAACAAGCTAAAAAAAGGAGAAAAAACGCCTAGTGAATATCTTGCTGCAAACAATTTTGAAGCCGCTTTAAATGGTTATAAATCAATTCGAGAAAAAGACAGTTTAAATCCGGTGATTAATGAGAATAATTTAAATAGCTTAGGATATCGTTATTTATCAAAAGAAGAATTTGATAAAGCAATTAATGTATTTAAAATTAATATTGAGTTATACCCTAAAAGTTCGAATACTTATGACAGTACTGGTGATGCGTATTCAAAAATGAAAGACACGGTTGCTGCTATTGAGTATTATAAAAAATCATTAACGATTAATCCTGAAAACAGAAGTTCTAAAAGAGCTTTAAATAAGTTAACGAAAATGAAAGAAGACTAATGGAACATTTAAAGTACCCGATTGGTAAACCCAATATTCCTACTAAAATATCTTCTAATCAAATTTCAAAATGGATTATAGTTTTAGAAAATTTCCCTAATAAACTAGAGCTTTTAGTAAGTCATTTATCTGAAATACAATTAAACACTCCATATAGAGATGGCGGCTGGTCTATAAGGCAAGTTATTCATCATTGCGCTGATAGTCATCATAATTCGTACACTCGTTTTAAATGGGCTTTAACCGAAGAAAAACCTGTAATTAAAACTTATTATGAAGATCGTTGGGCTGAACTATTTGATTCTAAATCTGCTCCGATCAGCTTATCTTTAAATTTATTAAAAGCCTTGCATGCAAAATGGGTGTATTTTTTAAAAGGGTTGACTGAAGATGATTTAAATAAGTATTTCATACATCCTGAAGGATTTGAAGATATCGGTTTAAAAGAAAACATCGGCATTTACGCATGGCATTGTAATCATCATTATGAACATATAAATCAGTTATTGATTAAAAAACAGTGGTTCTAAAAACAAATTATGTACTTTCACACTAAATAATAAAGTGCTATTTATTATTTAAGTTCAGATAAATATTGAAAATATGATACGAAGCTACAGAAATGAAAAGTGGAAAGAAATAGTATTTGACAATAAAATCTCTGAAAAAGAAAAATTTAAAATATCTAATTACGGTAGAATTATCAACTGTAAAAAAGAACAAGAGTTCTTAGTAAAAGAATATTTTATAAACGGTTACCAAAACTTACCTTTAAAACAACTTGAGAATGGGAAAAACACCAGTCGATATGTTCATAAACTAGTAGCTGAAAGTTTCTTAATTCATAAAGAAGATGAATTATATGTAATTCATTTAAATTACGACAAAAAAGACAATAGGATCGAAAACCTTAAATGGGCTACAAAAAGAGAGAAAGAGGTACATCAATATACAAATCCTGAATATGTAAATAAAGTTCATAAACCTAGAACTGCAAAACTGACAGAAACCAGAGTTAAGTTGCTTAAACGAAAATTAAACGACCCAAATAGGAGAACTCGTTTAAAAATGATAGCAAAACAGTTTGGCGTTAGTGAAATGCAATTGCACAGAATAAAAACAGGTGAAAACTGGGGATATGTTACCGAGGATTAGTTTACAGTAAAATTAGTATTGCAATTGCAATAAAAACTATAATTTGCGCCCATTTCAGGAATACTCCTATTTGGGCGTTCTTTTTTATTGAGTCTGATATAGTTCCTGCCAAAATAGCAATAGTAGAAAATATTATAAAAGAAGTAAGTATAAATAATCCGCCTAAAACGTAAAACTGTAAAACTGTTGATATTGTTTCTGAAAACAAAAATTGAGGAAAAAAGGCCAAAAAGAAAATAGTCACTTTCGGATTTAACACATTCATCCAAAAGCCTTTTTTAAATAATTCAAAAGTTGATTTCTTGGCTACATTATCCGTTGAAAAAGCAATTTTAGCATCGCTTTTATAAACCTGATACGCCAAATACAACAAATAACCAGCTCCTAATAATTTGATTATAAAAAATAAGTTAGGGTGTTGTTTTATAATTTCTGATACTCCAAAAGCAACCAAGGTTGTATGAATAATACAACCTGTCATTAGTCCTATAACAGTTGCTAAACCATACTTTTTACCATTTACAATACTTTGTGTGAGTACAAAAATATTGTCAGGTCCTGGTGAAAAAGCCAAAGTAGCTGTGGCTAGCACAAAAGAAAGTAGAATTTCAAACATTAAATTAACTTTCTGCTAAAATAGCTTTATTGATTCTTTTTACCAAGCTTGGTCCTTCGTAGATAAAACCTGTATAGATTTGAACTAAATCGGCACCTGCTTCAATCTTTTCTAAAGCATCTTTTTCAGAATGAATCCCTCCTACTCCAATAATAGGAAATGCTTTGTTTGAGTTATCAGCTAAGTATTTAATTACTTTCGTGCTTCTCTCTTTAACTGGTTGTCCGCTTACACCTCCATTACCAATTTCTTCTAATCGTTCCTTAGAAGCTTTTAAACCACTCCTGTTTACTGATGTGTTTGAAGCAATCACTCCATCTATTTTAGTTTGGTCAACTAACTCAATAATTTCATCTAATTGTTGAGTGTTTAAATCTGGAGCGATTTTTAAAAGTATCGGTTTTTGAGTTGACTCTTGATTATTTAGTTTCTGAACTTCAGTAATTAATTCTTTTAAATACGCTACATCATCTAATTTTGCATGACTACCAACATTTGGACAACTTACATTTAGTACAAAATAATCTACATACGGATGTAATCCTTTAAAACACTCTAAATAATCAGCTGTATAATTTTCTGGAGAAGTATTGGTGTTTTTACCAATATTACCACCAATAATAATTTTCCCTTTATTCTTTTTTAATTGTTGAATTGCAATTTCTAATCCTTCATTATTAAACCCCATTCGGTTAATAATTCCTTGATCATCTTTTAAGCGAAATAATCTTTTCTTAGGATTTCCTTCTTGCCCTTTCGGAGTTACAGTTCCTATTTCAACAAAACCAAATCCGAAGTTTGCTAACTCGTTATACAAAACTGCATTTTTATCAAAACCAGCTGCTAATCCTACTGGATTCTTAAATGTAATTCCGAATAAATTACGTTCTAGTCGTTTGTCATTTACTTGATATAAACTTCTAAACAATAACGAAACAAATGGAATTTTAGATAAAATTTTTACCAACGAAAAAGTAAAATAGTGAATCTTCTCTGGATCGAAAAGAAAGAAAATTGGACGTATTATTAATTTGTACATAATTATTCAATTATAAAAAAAGCCCCAATTAACATTGGAGCTTTTGAATTATCTTAAAACAGCATCTAAATTCTTTTCGAATGTTTGCTGTAATTTTTGCATTATTTTATCAATCTGTTTGTCAGCCAATGTTTTGTTTTCATCTTGTAAAACAAAGCTTACTGCATATGATTTTTTACCTTCTGGTAATTTATCACCTTCGTACACATCAAACAAATCTACTTCTTTCAATAATTTCTTTTCCGATTGAAAAGCTAGATTGTAAATTTCTTTAAACTCCGTTTTATTGTCTATCAACAAAGCTAAATCACGTTTTACTGCTGGGAATTTAGCTAAATCAGAAACTTTCATTTTCTTTTGACCGGCTAAACTTAAAATGTTTTGCCAGTTAAAATCAGCAAATAAAACTTCTTGTTTAATAGAAAACTGTTTTAAAACAGTTCTTCTTACAACACCAAATTCAACTAATTTCGCTTTACCTAAACTTAAGACTACTCCTTCAGAAAAAACATTTGATTTTGCAGGTGACGTTTTTAAGTTATTTAATCCTAAACGACTTAACATCGTTGTAACAATCCCTTTTAAGTAAAAGAAATCTGATGTTTGAGTTGCAGCTTTCCAGCTTTCTTTAGTTCTATTACCAGTAACAAATAACGTTAAATGTTTATCTTCTTGGTATCCACTTTCATATTTATGATAGGTTTTACCAAACTCATAAAACTTCAACGCATTGTTTTTTCTGTTGATATTATAAGATACAGATTCTAAACCACTAAACAGTAAAGATTGACGCATTACCTTTAAGTCATTACTTAACGGATTTAACATCTCAACATTATGTTCTTCTTTTAAATCTTCTGACAAGGCTACATAATCAGCTTTTGTCAAAGAATTTGCCATTGTTTCATTAAAACCCAATGATGTCAGTTGATCTGCTACAATGTTTTCAATTTTAACTTCTTTATCACTATCAAAAGAAATTGAAGTATTTAATTTATGAGAAAACTCAATATTATTATAACCGTAAACTCTTAGAATCTCTTCAATAATATCAGCTTCACGTTGTACATCAACTCTGTAAGAAGGTATCGTTAAACCTAAACCTCCTTCTGTTTCGCTGTTTATTTTTATTTCTAAAGAAGCTAAAATATTTTTTATTGTCTCTTTCGGAATCTCTTGTCCGATTAATCGATATGCGCTTTCATATGATAAAAACACTTGGAAATCTTCGATTTTTTCTGGATAGAAATCTAAAATATCAGAAGACATTTTTCCTCCTGCATATTCTTCTATTAATAAAGCTGCACGTTTTAAAGCATATTTAGTTAAATTAATATCAATTCCTCTTTCAAAACGGAAAGAAGCATCAGTATTTAACGCATGTCGTTTCGCTGTTTTACGAACAGAAACTGGATTAAAATATGCACTTTCTAGAAAAATAGAAGTAGTATGCTCTGTAACTCCTGATTTAATTCCGCCAAAAACACCACCAATACACAATGGATTGTTTTCTGCATCACAAATCATAATATCTTCAGAAGACAACTCTCTTTCTACTTCATCTAAAGTTGTAAATTTGGTTCCTTCTTCTAAGGTTTTTACAATTACTTTATTTCCTTTTATTTTATTAGCATCAAAAGCATGTAATGGTTGACCTAATTCGTGTAAAACATAATTTGTAATATCTACAATATTGTTTTTAGGTACTATACCAACAGCTTTTAACTTATTTTGAATCCACTCAGGAGATTCTTTTACTTCTATGTCGGTAATTGTAATTCCGCAATAACGAGGAACTATATTTTTATCTTCTATTTCAATATCAATTCTATGAGTACGTTCATTTACATGAAAATCAGATACTGAAGGTGAAATCAATTCTAAGTTTATTCCTTGCTGAATTAATCCTGCACGTAAATCACGAGCAACACCAAAATGGCTCATCGCGTCTGCTCGGTTAGGTGTTAAACCTATTTCGAAAATAGCATCTATTTCTATATTGAAAACTTCTGAACACGGTGTTCCAGATGTTAAATTTTCGTCTAGAATCATAATTCCATCATGACTATTACCTAAACCTAACTCGTCTTCGGCACAAATCATTCCATGGCTTTCTTCTCCTCTAATTTTTCCTTTTTTAATTTTAAAACCTTCTCCTTTTTCGTCATATAAGGTTGTACCAACAGTGGCTACAGGTACTTTTTGACCAGCATCTACATTAGGTGCTCCGCAAACAATTTGTACAGGGATACCATCACCTAAATCTACCGTAGTAACTTTTAGTTTATCCGCATTTGGGTGTTTCACACACGTTATCACCTCTCCTACTACTATACCTTTTAAGCTACCTTTAATACTTTCAACAGTTTCTATACCTTCAACTTCAAGGCCTAAATCTGTTAATAACTCCCCCGTTTTTTCAGCTTCCCAGTCAGTTTGTAAAAATTGTCGTAACCAATTGTATGATATCTTCATAATCAATCTCTAATTTTAGCCCGCAAATTTACGCAAAATAAAGGACAAAGCTGCAGTCCTTTCTCATAGTCTTTACAAGACTGATTGTTAACCATTTGATAACATTTATTATTTTAAATTATTGTTTTTTTACAAAATTCTTTAACACAACACAACTTCAATTTACATGAAAAAATTACTACCCTTCATTTTGCTGATTGTCTCGCTTTCAGTATTTTCTCAAGTACCATCTTATTATAGTGATGTTAACTTAAACCAAACTAGTACAGCATTAAAAGATGCTTTAGCTACTAAAATTATTAGTACTCATGCCGTTAACTTGTCATATACACCTGGTGTGTGGGATGCTTTAAAACAATCAGATTTAGATCCTTCTAACAATTCTAAAGTAATCTTAATTTATGGCTATAGTGATTCGGATGGTAATTATGTTACCGACAGAACACGTAGTAAAGATGCGAATGGAGGAACTTCAGGAACTCAATGGAACAGAGAACATGTATATCCTAAATCATTAGGAAACCCTAATTTAGGAACTTCTGGTCCAGGAGCAGATGTTCATCATTTAAGACCTGCAGATATTTCATTTAACGGACAAAGAAGTAGCAAGAAATTTGCTACTGGTTCTGGTAACGCAGGTGATGCTTCTGGAGGATGGTATCCTGGTGATGAATGGAAAGGAGATGTTGCTCGTATGATGATGTATATGTATGTACGTTATGGTAACCAGTGTTTACCTAGCAATGTTGCTATTGGTACAACAAGCGCCTCAGATAATAATATGATTGATTTATTATTACAATGGAATGTTGAAGATCCGGTATCTAGTTTTGAAACACAACGTAATCCTATTTTAGAAGGAATTCAAGGAAATAGAAATCCGTTTATCGACAATCCTGCTTTTGCTACGCAAATTTGGGGAGGACCACAAGCTGAAGATAAGTTTGGAAATGGAGGTGGTTCTTCAGATACACAAGCACCAACTGCTCCAGTAAACTTAACGACTTCTAATATTACGGAGACTTCTGTTAATTTATCATGGATAGCTTCTACTGATAATGTAGCAGTAACCGGCTATGATGTATATAATGGCTCTACTAAAGTAACGACAGTTACGACGACTTCTTATAATGCTATAGGTTTAACAGCTTCAACTGCTTATACTTTTTCTATTAAAGCTAAAGACGCTACGAATAATGTTTCTACAGCTAGTAATATGGTAACTATCACAACTACCTCTGCTCCTGCTTCAGGAATGGCTACGGATTTATTAATTTCTGAATATGTCGAAGGTTCTTCAAATAACAAGGCGTTAGAAATAGCAAACTTTACGGGAGGTACAATCAATTTATCTGGATATTCTTTAAAGAAAGCTTCTAATGGCGGCGGATGGTCAAATACATTAACCTTAAGTGGTCAATTAGAAAATGGAAAAACATATGTAATTGCTAATAGTAGCGCTTCTTCAACAGTTAAAAATAAAGCTCAAAAAACGGATACAAGTGTATTGTCTTTTAATGGAAATGATGCTGTTGGTTTATTTAAAGGAAGTGCTCTTATCGATTTACTTGGAAACCCAAATAGTTCTTCAACATTTGCACAAGACAAAACCCTACAAAGAAAGTCTTCTGTTAAATCGCCAAATGCTACGTACACAACTTCTGAATGGAATATTCTTTCAAAAGATACTTTTAGTGGTTTAGGGAATCATACTATAGACGGTGGCGGTTCTTCTGTTGATACAACAGCTCCAACTACTCCTTCTAACGTAGCGGCTTCATCTATTACACAAACATCATTAAACTTAAACTGGACAGCTTCTACTGATAACGTAGCAGTAACAGAATATGATATTTACAAAGGGGGGTCTAAAATAGCAACAGTTACAACAACTAACTATTCGGTTACCGGCTTAACTGCTTCAACTGGGTATACTTTTTCTGTAAAAGCGAAAGATGCTGCAAGTAATATTTCTGCTACAAGTAATATAATTAATGTAACCACATTAGCAGTCCCTGATACTACTGCTCCTTCAGTACCAAGTAATTTAGGGGGGGCAAATGTTACACAAACTTCGGTAAACTTAACATGGACTGCTTCTACTGATAATATTGGAGTTACAGGATATGATGTATATAATGGAGCAACAAAAATAACCACCGTTACAACTACAAATTATTTAGTAACAGGTTTAATAGCTTCAACTAATTACACTTTTTCTGTAAAAGCAAAAGATGCTGCAGGTAATATATCTACAGCTAGTAATGTAGTTGGTATTACTACTAAAGCTATTACTGTTACTTATTGCGCTTCAAAAGGGAATAACGTGAACTATGAATATATTGATAATATAGCTATTGGTGGAATTTCTAATGCTACTTCAGCAAATGCAGGGTATGCAAATTTCACTTCTCAAACAGGGAACTTAGTTTATGGAAACAATACAATTATTGTAAGTGCAGGTTTTGCTAGTTCTTCTTATACTGAGTTTTGGAAAGTATGGATTGATTTTAACAAAAACGGAACTTTTGAAAGTAATGAAGAAGTTGTTAGCGGATCATCATCTAGTGCAGGAAATTTATCTTATACTTTCTCTATTCCTTCTTCTGCCTTAACTGGAACAACAAAAATGCGTGTTTCTATGAAATGGAACGGAACTCCTACTGCTTGTGAAACTTTCTCTTATGGCGAAGTTGAAGACTATTCTGTAAATATAGGAAATAGCTCAAGAGGATTTAACAATGCTATTATAGCTGATGGAAAACTAGGTAATGAAGCACCTGTATTTAGTGCAATTATTTCTCCTAACCCTACAGCTGATTTCATTAAAATCCAAATGGGTGATAGCAGAGAAGCTAGTTTTAAAATTACCAATGTTATAGGTCAAGAAGTTTTAAAAGCTAAAATAGATCATGCAACTATCAATGTTTCTAGCTTAAAGAAGGGAATCTATATACTAGAAGTTAATGACGGACAAAGGTCATTTACTAAAAAGTTTGTCAAAAAATAATCACTTAATTCATAATTTAAAAGGGCAATCATTAAATGATTGCCCTTTTTTATATAAAAATAATTGCTAAATTTCAATTGTGGTTTTTGATTCCTTAGATGCTGTAAACACATGAGTAAACAACCACATAAGTGTAAATGTTGGTATTATATCTAACCCAGGCATTGCTTCTTCAATAAAAGAAACAGCAGCAGCAATTTTCCCTTTTTTCCCTTTATACATTCTTGTCATTAAATAAGCCGATGCTGGAGCCCAAACAATATCGAATAATTCACCTATACCAGGAATAACATACGATACTAATCCGACTGCGTCAAACAATAAACTCAGTACTAGTTTTTTATATTTATTTTCTTTACCCATTTATATTAAATTAATTTTATTTATTACAACTCAACATTCAAGCCAAATTATTTAATTTTAACTTTGTAAATTAATATGTTTGCTCTAAAATACTAAAAACGAATGATTTTCTCTGATTTTATAAATCAAATAGAAGAATTACATAACAAACCTTTAGGTGGGTTAACATCTCAACTTAAACTTGCGCCTAAATTAAGAACTCAGTTTACACAAGAGTTAATTGACAGCAAGAATCCGAAAAGAGCTGCAGTTTTAGCCTTGTTTTACCCTGACAAGAACAATAAAACACAATTTTTATTAACCCAAAGAGCAAGTTATAACGGAACACATTCAGCTCAAGTAAGTTTTCCAGGTGGTAAAATAGATGAGATCGATACAAACCTTCAAGAAACAGCATTAAGAGAAACTTTTGAAGAAGTAGGAGTTACTTCAGAAAATATTCAAATTATTCGTCAACTTTCTGATTCTTACATACCGCCTAGTAATTTTTTAGTTGCACCGTTTATTGGAGTTACTTCAGAAAAACCAATATTTAAAACAAATAATGAAGTCGCTAATATTATAGAAGTTTTAATGAGTGATTTATTAAACGATAATAATTTAACTTCAATAGAAATGGAAACTTCATATATGAAAAATATTGAGGTACCGTGCTTTAAACTAAACGATTATATTGTTTGGGGCGCAACGGCTATGATGTTGTCAGAAATTAAAGATTTATTTAAGTAGTAATAACTTCTATTTCTTTCGTAATTTAGCTTTTACATTAAAAAAATCAACTACAAATGCCTTTATTTAAAAGGAATCCATTCGGACATATATTATTCTTAAAAAGATTTCTTATTCAAATTCTGGGGGTTATTTCACATGGCCGCTATCGTAAATTTAATGATTTACAGATTGAAGGAATGGAAATTTTACGTAACCTTCCTGATAAAAATGTTTTATTTATTTCTAATCATCAAACTTATTTTGCTGATGTAGCTTCAATGTTTCATGTATTTAATGCCGCTTTAAAAGGGCGTGACGACAATATTAGAAACGTAGCATACTTATGGAACCCTAAATTAAACATTTATTATATTGCTGCAGGTGAAACAATGCGTGCTGGTTTATTGCCTAAAATATTTGCTTACGTTGGTTCTGTTTCTGTAGAAAGAACTTGGAGAAGTGAAGGAAAAGATGTAAAAAGACAGGTAAAAATGTCTGATATTTCTAATATACGTAAAGCGTTAGATGATGGGTGGGTTATTACTTTTCCGCAAGGAACTACAACACCTTTTAAACCTATTCGTCGTGGTACTGCTCATATTATAAAAAAATACAATCCTGTTGTCGTTCCTATTGTTATTGATGGGTTTAGACGTTCTTTTGATAAAAAAGGGTTAATGATTAAAAAACGTAATGTTTTACAATCTATGGTTATTAAAGAGCCTCTAGAAATTGATTATGAAAATGAAGATGTAGCTAGTATTGTTGAAAAAATTGAATATGCAATAGAACAACATCCATCATTTTTAAAAGTGTTAACCCCTAAACAACTTAAAGAACAAGAAGAGTTTATAGAAAAACGTCGTTTTTGGGGAGCTGAAAATCACAAAGAAAAAATGGAGAAAGAACAAGCGAAAAAAGAAGTAAAAAAAGACAAAAACAACGAATAAATTATGGCTAAAAATAAATCAATTTTAAATGAGAAATCAATTGATTTCTTAGCGAAATACTTAAATAATGCTGCTCCTACTGGTTATGAATGGGAAGGGCAAAAAATTTGGATGGACTATCTTAAGCCTTATGTTGATGAGTTTATAACTGATACCTATGGTTCTGCTGTTGGGGTAATAAATCCAGATGCTAAATATAAAGTAGTTATCGAAGGGCATGCTGATGAAATTTCATGGTATGTAAACTATATTTCTGATAATGGATTAATTTATGTAATTCGTAATGGAGGCTCAGACCATCAAATTGCGCCAAGTAAAATTGTAAACATTCATACTAAAAACGGAATTGTAAAAGGAGTATTTGGTTGGCCAGCAATTCATACACGTAATAAAGCCAAAGAAGAAGCACCAAAACCTGATAATATTTTTATCGATACTGGTTGTGCAACCAAAGAAGAAGTTGAAAAATTAGGCGTTCATGTTGGTTGTGTAATTACGTACCCAGATGAATTTCATATTTTAAACGGAGACAAATTTGTGTGTCGCGCTTTAGACAATCGAATGGGTGGATTTATGATTGCTGAAGTTGCTCGTTTATTAAAAGAAAATAAAAAGGAGTTACCTTTTGGTTTATACATTACAAATTCTGTACAAGAAGAAATTGGTTTACGTGGTGCTGAAATGATTGCCCAAACTATAAAACCTAATGTAGCTATTGTTACTGATGTAACTCACGATACTACTACTCCAATGATCGATAAGAAAAAAGAGGGGCACTTAGAGTTAGGTAAAGGACCCGTAATTGCTTACGCACCGGCTGTACAGCAAAAACTACGTGATTTAATTATTGATGCTGCTGAAGCTAATAAAATTCCTTTTCAACGTTCTGCCTTATCAAGAGCCACAGGTACCGATACCGATGCTTTTGCTTATAGTAACGGAGGTGTTGCTTCTGCTTTAATTTCTTTACCATTGCGTTATATGCATACAACAGTTGAAATGGTGCATCGCGAAGATGTAGAAAACGTGATTAAAATGATTTATGAAAGTTTATTAAAAATCGAAGACGGAGAAGATTTTTCGTATTTTAAATAAACTATATTTTTAAAAATAAAGAGCGTCATTCCGCGGAAATATGACGAAGGAATCTTTTCATTGAGATTACTTTAACTTCTTCGGAATAACGTTCTTATATCATAGTACTGGTTATAGGTGAATTAATTAACCTTCTTTATCAAATTTATTTAGCTTCACTTACTATAAAAAGACAGATTCTATATCCATTTTTTATCATAATTATATTTTGAAGAATCCTTCAATAAATCAACCTTTATAATGAGAACCTGAAACAAGTTCTGGTTGACCAAGATCTTTTATAATTTTTTACGGATACACAAAAAAATAGCGTTCCTTTTTCTACTTAAAAATCAAATAGTTATCTTTAGAAGAAACTACCAAGTATGCTATCAAAACCTGAAAAGGCTATATTAAGAAATACGCTATTCCGCCATTTAGATGGTATTGTAACCTGTCCTGCCGCACATGTTTTACAAGAAAAAGGAGTTACCAATTATTTATTAGAAAAAAAGTCAGTGAATTTAGCTGCTATTTCAACCGAATTTAAAGCAAATGATGGCTATTTAAATGTAGCCTTAAGAACTTTATCTTCACAAGGTTGGTTAACGCAACATGTTGATAACACCAATAATACAGTTCTTTTTGAAACTAATGAGTTATCTACCATAGCTTTTTCTTACTTTCATTTGTATAAAGAAGCCTTTTTATTATTGAAGTTTTCTGAGGAGTACAGTGCTAAAAAGTTTGAAACGGCACCTTTTTTAAAACTTGAAAGTTTATATAATAACTTTAAGAACAATTTCGGATTACCAACTCCGGCTGATACTAAAGAAAAAAAAGTCTTTGAACAGATTTTAGCACATATTGAAGGTATTATTATTGCCCCTACTGTTGTCTTATTAGGAATGAGTGGTATGTTTCATAAATACTTTATGCAAACAAAATTTAAAGCTGAAGAATTTCATAAAGACGCTGATAATTTTGGTCGCTTACTAAATGTACTCACTGGCCTAAAATGGTTTCATAAAACCAACGATTCTTACGAATTTACTGATAAAGGGTTGTTTTTCGCAAGAAGAGCAAGTGCTTATGGAGTAACCGTTTCTTATATTCCTACGCTTAGAAAATTAGATAAACTTATTTTCGAAAACCCTATTATTTTTAAAACATCAGATATTAGTAATGAAGAGATCCATGTTGATAGAGAAATGAATGTTTGGGGAAGCGGAGGTGCACATGCAGCTTATTTTAGAGTGATTGATGAAATCATTATCAATCTATTTAACAAACCTATACACGAGCAACCAAAAGGTATTTTAGATGTAGGTTGTGGTAATGGTGCTTTTTTAAAACATTTATTCAATGTCATAGAAAATCAAACCAACCGCGGAAAAATTTTAGAAGAGCATCCATTATTGCTTATTGGTGTTGATTATAACGAAGCTGCTTTAAAAATTACTAGAAAAAATTTAGTACAAGCTGATATTTGGGCAAAAGTAATTTGGGGCGATATCGGAAACCCGAAATCGATGTCTAAAGACTTACAAGAAAAGTATGGTATTAATTTATCTGATTTATTAAACGTTCGTACGTTTTTAGATCATAATAGAATTTGGGAAGAACCTGCGCAATCTACTAATATCACTTCATCTTCTGGTTCGTATGCTTACAAAGGAAAACGTTTAAATAATAACTTTGTGATAGAATCCTTAAAGCAACACTTTAATAAATGGACTCCCTACATTAACAAATTTGGGTTATTATTAATAGAATTACATACGTCAAAGCCAAAATTAGTCTCTCAAAATTTAGGAAAAACAGCCGCAACTGCATACGATGCTACACATGGATATTCAGATCAGTACATAATAGAGCTTGATAGTTATATGAAAGCAATGGAAGATATTGGTCTAGTACCTGATAAAAACACTTTTAGAAAATTTCCAAATTCCGATTTAGCAACAGTTTCTATCAACCTTTTTAAACCTAAAGTATAAAAAAACCTCGAAAACAATATGTTTTCGAGGTTTTTCATTAATCTTATTTATTCTAAAACTTTACATTTTTTTGTATCACTTCATTCTCTTTTCCTACCGATAACATATTAGCAAACAATTTATAGGCTCCAGAAACACCTGCTGGTAATTCTCTAAAGAAACTTAAACCTGTATATATATAATTCCCTTTTCCGTATTTGGTAATTAATAAACTTCCATTCTTTGCTGATTCTCCTTTATCATGCATCGATAAAATTGGCGTATATTCTTTACTCCATTGATTTGGAAAATACAATCCACGTTCTTGAACCCAACCTTTAAAATCAGTTTCGCTCACTTTATTTGGGTAATTTAATATTGAATGATCTTTAGCTAATAAAGTAACTGTAGCATCCTCATCTGTTACTCTATCTCTCGATAATTTTAAATCAAACGGTGCTTTTACATCTACTCTTCTACTCGTATTGTATTGTACAATCATATTCCCACCATTCTTTACATATTCTAACAAATACTTTTGCTTGAATTGTAATTCTGGTAAAATATTATAAGCACGAATACCTACAACTACTGCATCAAAACCTTGTAGGTTTTTATCATTTATATCTTTAGGATTGATTTCAATTACAGTATAGCCTATTTGACGTAAACTTTCTGGAACTGCATCTCCTGAACCTTGAATATAAGCAATTTTTTCTCCTCTTTTCTTAATGTCTAAACGAACCAATTTTGCTTGAGACGGTAATAATATCGATTGCTTCGGAATATGATTGTAATTAATCTCTACCAATTCTTTATTGTATGTTTTACTATCAATAGTTGCAATCGCTTTTAAAATTCCTTCTGATTGATTTTTTGGAGGCGTTATTTTAAAATCAACAACTTGTTTATCACCCTTTTGCTCAATATTAAACTCAGCATTTTTAGGAGAAACATTCCATCCTTTAGGAACCTGTAATGAAACAGTTCCGCTTACATTTTTATCACCAGAACGAACTTCTAAAGATACTTTTTGAGAAACATCTTCAGAGAAAATAATAACTTTACTTTTTAATTTTGTGGTTACTTTTGGTAAGACTTCAAAAGGCTCATAAATTTCTCCTATATCACTTTTAGAGTATCTATAAACAA
>CBDTZS010000049.1:0-23122 GCA_965364955.1 uncultured Tenacibaculum sp.
GTACTCGCAGACTTTCTATCTGTGATTTATTTGCTAATTTTAGTACTTAAACCATGCGACTAATCTTATACAAGCACGTTGTAATACATTTACCAAATGGAAAACTCGAAACATTGTGAAATATGTGATCTTCACTCATTCAATATAAATGAAGGAATAACTTGTCGTTTAACTGATAAAAAAGCTGATTTTACTGATAAGTGTTCGGATATAAAACTGAATAAAAAGCTGAAAGAGGTAATTATAAAAATTAACAAAGAATTTGACGATTCTAAATATGTTAAAAAATTGGCTTCTGGAAATATAATTTTTTACGGCCTGATTGGAATAGCTGTACTATATTTCTGTTATTTTTTAACTGTTGAACTCTTAGACTATAACGTATTTAGTACAGTCAGTATAATTATTTTTGTTATCGGAATAAGTATTGTTGGAATAGGAATTGGAGCATTGAATTATTCAAAACAGAAAGAAAATCTAATTTCTCCTAAAAAATTAAACTTAGATAAACTAACAGATATTTATAACGTGAAATATCAATTTGATTCAAACGTATCGACTGACCTTATGGGATTGAAACACACAAAATATAAATTAAAAATGAATGGAGAAACTATTGAAAAAACAGAACAATATTAAAAAACGTATTACAACAAGAGCTATAATTAATGCGAGATTTAGTATGTTTTTATAAGTCCCTTCAAATCATTTTGATTTGACTTTTGAATAAGAAAAAAGAAAACAAAAGGTTTTAACTAAGTGCTAAATTTAAAGCCTAAGGACTTTCATATTCCTCCACTAATATATATTTGTTAGCACCAATTAGAGAAATCAACAAACTATGAAAAATATTTTTGCTTTTATATTATTTATTGGAATAACCATATCTACAACTGCCCAAAATAAGAATGAAAAACTTTATCAAGCTATTGTTAAAAATGACTTTAAAAAAACCGAAAAATTAATAAAAAAAGGAGCTGATGTAAACTTTGTCAAACAATCTGGACCTTGGATGAAAGTGAGTTTACTTATTACGGCTATCAATAATAATAATTTAGAAATAACAAAAGTGTTGTTGGAAAATAAAGCTGACGTTAATTGGAAAGATGGTTTTAAAACTTCAGCTATTCTTTATGGAGCAAATAGTGGAAATGTGGAATTGATAAAATTGCTTCTAAAGTACGGAGCGAATATTAATGATAATGACGGAAAGACAAATACAGTTCTTACTGCTGCAAAAGAAAGTAAAAATCCTGAAATGATTAAATTCGTTGAGGAAAAAATAAAAGGAAAGAAATAAAAACTGGTGCTAACACCGTATAAAATTAATTACTAGTGCAAGCTACTTTACGAAATTAGGTACTGAAACACGTAAAAAATCTTATACAACAACGTAAGCCATTACATAAAATAAAAATGAACCTCCATTCAACAAAAAATCAAGTTGTAAAAATCATAAAACTTCATAAGCTGTGGCTCAATAATAAAAATGAAGGTAAAAAAGCATGTTTCGACAATATGGATCTCAGTGGTTTACCAATTAGCGATCTTGAATCATCAGAAATAAATTTAGATAAAGTAAGCTTTAAAAATGTAAAGATGATCGATAGTTATTTACCACACCAAGAATTCACGAATTGTGATTTCACTGGAGCCAACCTTAAAGAGATATCTTTTACAAGAGGTAATCTATCAGGTTCAATATTCACTAAAGTTAATCTAATGGATAGTAGTATGATGGAAGTAAATTTTTCAAAATCAGTTTTTCGTAATTCTATTTTGGAAAACATGTACGCTCCAAATGCTTATTTAAATGACTGTATTATTGAAAATTCGAATCTAAACGATATAGACTTTAGTGATTGTAAAATGACAAATGTTACATTTATAAACGTAACATTAGAAAACGCCAATTTAACAAATGTCTTTATGGATAACTGTACATTTGAAAATGTAGTTGTAAAAGAAACACATTTTGGATCTGCTATTTTAAAAAATTGTTCTATAAAAAATACTGACTTTGAAACTAGCTATAAGAAACCTAAGTTTATCAATAGTTAAGAAAGGAGTCATAATCTAATAAAGTTCAATAAAACTGGAGAGGAAAAACATATTGACTACTTGAACTAAAATTCGTGATAATAGAATTATTACTATTCTGAATAGTCTGCTTTGAATAATATTACAAGATGAGATATCATTCAGGTCTTTATCAGGTTATTGTTCAAAATTACTCAGGCCTAAATAGAGCGGTTGTACGCGAATAAAAACGTTTGGTAACAAACCCTATAATTAATACGGGTATTGGTGTTTATTACAAAGTATATTTATAGGGTCCGCTAAATCTTTTTCATTTGGCTTTTGATAGAAAAATTAAAACAAAACACAAAAGATTTGGCTAAGTGCTAGTTCGAAAGTTACCGCTCTCCTACTCCCTTACTAACAATAGCCGTACCGTTACCACACATTGACGAAATGAACGAAATCAAGTCTTACATATTGGAATTTATTTGGTCTGGAAAGAATATTTATGATTTTGAACAATGGTTGTATAAACAAGATTCAGTCGAATTTGAAAACCTAATTGGAATATCAAACTACGTTGAATTAATAAGCTATGATTATAAAAAGAAAACGACTGAACAGATAAAACATTTTTTTAAAACTATTTTAAAAAACTCTATTACAGAGGAGTTTGAAATAGAATTTAAGAAAAGAAAATCGAAAGCTATAATTGGAAAGTGCATAAAAAAAATTGCCCTGAATTACCACGAAAAAACTGAAAGAAACTGGAATGTCGAAATTGGAAAAGAATATGAATTCCTAATTCTAATTTTAGGAATTGAAAAAGGTAATCACTCTGCTTTAGTGAACTACGTGGATAAAACTAATTCTTTCAAACCTTCAGGTTTTGTTCCAATGGAATTATTTGAAATTGATTTAAACAATATTTCTGAATTCTATCACCAAGTTATTAATGCAAAAAAGGAAACTACAATAGAAATTGAAGCTTTTTCGGAAAAACAGTATAAACAAAATGAATATTCTTTTTGGGAAGATTACTATAACGATGAAAAGAAAGCTATGAATACATATTTAGAAACATTAGAGAAAATGGAAATAAAAAACGTGTGGTAACACCGTATATAATTTATTACTGCTTTTTGCCTACTTTCGAAAGTCCTCGCTGACTTTCTTGGTCGGTAATTATTTACTAAATTAGATGCTTAAAACACGCAACAACGCTAGGCATAATTTAAAGAAATATTCCGAATTCAATGATAAAAGGAAAAATCGAAACATATCATCTTCTAAAAAACGAGCCTAAAAAAAGACAGTTTGATATTTATGATTTAGAAGAATATCAAAAATTAAATTCCGAACATTCAGCAAAGCCTCATTCACACAGTTTTTATCAAATAATTTGGTTTAAAAATAAAAATGGAAATCACGTTATCGATTTTGAAAGCTATGACATAAAAGAAGACAGGATATTTTTTGTAGCAAAGAATCAAGTACATTATTTTGAAAAACGCTCGGACTATTCTGGGTATTTAATCCATTTCAACGAATCATTTCTTTTAAGTAATCAAACTGACATTAATTTTTTCCTTACCTATTCTATTTTTAACAATAAACAAGAACCATATTTCCAGATACCACAAAAACTTGAACACAAAATAGCAACCTATTTTTCACAAATCGAAGATGAGGTTGAAAATACTAATGAATTTGGTAATAACAGTATACTTTCGAACCTACTCAAGTCAATACTTTTATTAATTGAACGAGAAAAGAGGAAAGATACCGAGGTAAATAAAAAACCTAACAATAGTAAATACCTAAAATTTCGTGACCTTTTAGAGAATAATTTTCATAAAAGTTGGTCTGTAACTGACTTCGCTAAGGAATTGTCAATTTCAACCAAAACGCTGAATTCGATTATTAAGTCGGAAACAGGAATAACCGTATCCCAAACAATTTCAGATAGAATTATTCTTGAGGCAAAAAGAAAATTAACTCATTCCGATTCGTATATAAATCAAATTGCTTACGATTTAGGTTTTAATGACCCGTACTATTTCACCAAATTCTTCAAAAAACAGGTTAATTGCTCACCAGCGGAATTCAGAAAATCTATTTCCTGATTTTACCAATTTTAGTCGTTTTTGTCCATTTCACAAAGTTCTGATTGAACATACTTTTGTACTGTAATCATAAAAACTTATACAATGAAAGTAACAAGAAAATTATCAATCGGAATATTGTCTGTATTTGCAGCAATATCATTATTAACTTTAACATCAATGAAAATGGAAAAAAACAAAAACGAAACAAATGCTTTTTTAGAAATCACGCTAGATATTAAATCTGAAAATCGAGGAAGTGCAGCAGGGGTTTATTTAAAGTACAAAGAGCCCTTTTTAAAACAAATAGATGGCGCTACATCCAAAGAACTTCTAATTAGAACAGAAGATGTGCAAGTACTACACGGGTTTGAATCAGAAGATGAAGCAAAAGCCTATTTAACAACAAAACTTTTTGAGAATGATGTTGTTAGAGAGTTAAAGCCATTTTTAGAAAGTAATCCAGAAATAAGAATTTATTCTGTTTTCAAAAAATAGACAAAATTGGCATTAGAAAATAAAAACCATGCCTAACAATCTATATAAAAAGTAGCTAAGAAAGTGCAAATCTAAAAGGTTTGCACTTTTTTTTATAAATTTGTTTAATCTGAAAATAAATGATTTTTAATCACTACTTTTCAGAGACTAAGCGTCAGCGAAACCATCCAAACCACTGCTATTTCAAGCATCTTACCTGTGACGGTGTTAACAAGAACTTAGAAAAGAATTATTTTTTACATGTAAGGATTATTCGAAAAACTTAAAAGTACAAACTTGATGCTTGCCCTAGTAAGGAAGTCCCATTTAAACGAAACAACACAGAGTATTGATTGAGATAAAATTGGAACTGAAATCTATTTTTACTTTATTAATTTTTTTATTAAGCACATTGCACAGTAACATTATGCGCATGACCAGAATCACTGGTAGAAGATACAGAAATTTGATTGTTACTTGCCAATGTACCAAATTGTGCTGTCGAAATTGTTACCTGATACGTATGGGTTGCCCCCAGTAATATTATAGGTTTTCGGAATTCCTGCACTAACATTTTCCTTCGAAACAGATATCGTATGTCCATAATTGGTACTTATAGATGTTAATATTCCGTTTGCTAAACAATCTTTTACAACTGAATCCGGCACTAGATCATTGCTTATTGGGTCTTCAGAGGTTGAACATCTGAAACGGAGTCACATGAAATGGTTAAGCAAAAAAATGCAGGAACTGGATAAATCGGGAAGATTTTAGACTTATGAACGTCTATCCTGATTAATAAACAATAAAATAAACGTCTTTTCAATTGAATATCTCTCAGCAATTTTTATTTATTTCTACTAAAAACAATGCGTTGATTTTTATTAAATAAGATTATACAGAAAACATATTGCTATAAAAATTATGGCTGTACAAAAACAGATAATTTAATTAATCTTATTTTTTTTATACAAAGACGGTGTGGTTCTTTCAAATTTTTTAAACGCACTATTAAAAGAAGATAGGCTACTAAACCCTGTATCAAAGGCTATTGAAGAAATCGTAAATTTCAAACTTTCAGTACTGGAAAGCATTTCTTTTGCATCTTGAATTCGATAATAATTGATATAATCATTAAAGTTTCGTTTTGCATATTGATTAATAACTGAAGATGTTTTTTGTGTACTACGCCCAATCAATTTACTCAATTTTGAGAGCGATAAATCTGACTCAAGATAGAGTTTATCTTCTATAATGAACTTAGATATTTCTTCAAACAGCAGTGAGTTATCATTCAATTTAAAGGCTTCTCCTTCAATTTCTGTTGTTTTTAATTGAAATGCTTTGTAACTTAAAAAATAGACAGCAAAAGAATACACAATAGGACCAGTAATATAAGGAACTTCATCATCTAAAACATTAAGCGCATATGAAACCCAAATAATTACAAAGCCTATAATTAATAAACGTAACCAATCAAATATTGCTTTTTGTGATTTTGTCTGTATTTCTTTTTGACAGTTCTTCTTTGCTCTTACTAAGGTCTTCCAAGATAAAAATATATAAAAAGCAAAATGTAAATAAATAAAAATAAGAACACTCCCAAATAAGATTATTGCCGTTTTATTATTGTTTTCAAACCATTTCTTTGTGATAAAAAAGCTTGAAACAAAAATTAAAAAAAAGGGAACTAACTCTGCTATGTAATTTTTTAATAGTTTAAAACCTGAACGTGTCATTCCTAACACATACCATCTTAATAGTGGCCCTATGAACAGTAAAGTAGCTAATCCCGCGAAAATAAATATGGGTTCTAAATCATCGCCAAAATTCATCATTACAGACTTTCCAATTCTGAAAGCCATAAAGATTAAAATCAGCCCCAATAAAATATTGGGGAGTGTTTTTTTCTTTTTAAAAAAACACAAATAAAAGGCAAATAACACCCCATGTAAAAGTCCTGCACTGCTAACAATAATAAGAAGTATCTCTGAAAAATTCAACAAATCATTTTTACTCAAATTTAAAGATTTTTAGCAAAAAAAAAGCATAAACCACAAAGGATTTACAGTATTTTCTTCTCCAGTAATTTGTCTACACTTTGGCGTATATCCTAATTATTTAATCATGTTTTCCACTAATAACCATGTAGACCAAAGATTTTGTTTGGTTACCAAGTTTTCATTATGACCTATTTTCTCCAAATACATTCCGCCTACATTAAATTATACTCCTTAAGCAGTCAATTTATCTTGTAAAAGGGAATATTGTTTTTGCAGCTAGCATTAAAAGTAATTCTTCTTTATTTGTAAAATTACTTCCCCTTTTATTTTCTAATAGCGAACAACCATTGTCTAATATTACATTGACCAAGGCAGCAGGACCATGACAAACTGCGCCAACAACTTTACCTGATTGATACTAGTTACGAACTAAATACTGGATTTCTTTATTATTTGGAAAATCGAACATGGCACCAGTTAAATTTTCTCTAGCAATAGTTTCTTTCAACTCTTCTAATAAAGCAGTATGCTCTTGTGCCTCTGATATATTAAATAAGCACACGAAAATGAGTAATATCTAAGGTTTAATAATTTATAGATATTACAATTTTTTTAATCTGCAAACTGAACTCTAATTAACGGGCTACCAATAAGACTTTTAAGAGCTTTTACATTTATATGAAAACTAGATGCAATAGACTCTGTAAACTCTTTTAATTCTCTAATTTTTTTAGAATCGTATAAAACACCATTTAACAAGACAGCGTTTATCTTTTTTGTGTTGTTTATATTTTCTAAAGGATTATCCTCTAGAATAATTAAATCAGCCATTTTATCTACTTCTATTGTGCCGTAACTACTTTGTAAGTTTGCATATTGAGCAGGAACTATCGTTGCCGTTTGCAATGCTTCTAAATTAGATAGTCCGCTTTCTGTTAAATCATATAATTCATCATGTACACTGAAACCAGCAAACGTATAACTATCGGTTACATCGGTACCTGTCATTATTGGAACTCCAATATCACTTGCTTTTTTTACTTGCTTTTTTGAAGCTTCATAAAAGTCTTTACTTACGTTTTTCCCTTCGGGTGATACATTTCTTTTTTTGTTATTACTAGCATCAATTCCCCACCATAACTTCTTTCTTACTTGGGTTACATATTTAAGATTTGGGTTGTTTAAAAATTGTTCTTTGTGAGCATTCGCCTCGAACTTTAAAGTTTGTA
The DNA here is from genome assembly GCA_965364955.1 of uncultured Tenacibaculum sp. GTDB lineage: Bacteria > Bacteroidota > Bacteroidia > Flavobacteriales > Flavobacteriaceae > Polaribacter. The sequence goes on from CBDTZS010000049.1 coordinate 7,837, forward strand.
AAGTTGGTGTCCAATAGGCGTTTTTCTCTTTCATTAATTCCATCAACCGTACAGCTATATTTTCATCATAATCTGAAATTATAGATTTTTTTGATTTAGAATAGAATTCTTTCCAGTTATCAGGGTTCTTTAAACTATCAGCTTTCGGAAAAGACTCAAACATAAAAATTCTTCCATGTTCAAAGCTTTTTTGCCCTAAACGTATTGCTTCTTCTAAACTTAAAAACATTGGTTTATGTCCTGCTAAATGTATTCCGTATTTTGGCGCTTCAGCTGCTAATTTCCTATATGAATCTGGTTTTATTTGCTGGTAAACCTTAATAAAGTCAACATTCTCTTTTCGATAAAAATCTAAAACCTTGGGAATATCATTTGTGTTTTCTAATCTAAAAAATGACGGAGAATCACTTGGCACAGACGATTTCCCATCTATTTGATAACTACTTTGTAAAACATATCTTGGTGTAATTCTTTTATTATCCAATAAGTCATTATTCCATTTCAAACGCTCGTTACTACCAACCCAATAACTATCTTTTTTATCTAAAGTTCCAGACATATCTCTAATTCCTGTAACCCCATTTGCGATGTACAATGGATGATGCAACCAAGGAGAATGATGATTAGAATGCGTATGCATGTCCCATAATCCAGGAATCATATATTTTCCTTTACCGTTAATTATAAAAGTTGTTTTGGCTACTTTTATAATTCCCGTTGAGTCTATTGATTTAATACGGTTTCCTTCAATTAACACATCTCTATTTCTTAAGACTTCTCCTGTTTTAACATCAATTATATCTATTGATGTTATTAAGGTTTTTGTATGTTTTTTTGGTGCTTCTATCGTTGGCATAGGCCATAAAATAGCAGCAATAATTATGATTAATAGTACTCCTATAAAAAGGAAAAATCCTTTAAGTATTTTAATTACTCTTTTTTTCATCTTAAGAAATTACTAGTTATTTAGAAGTGCTTTTCGCATAAGAAACCAAGCGTATTAAACCAAAAAAGCGTCCTATATCTAATTGCATAGCTGCTATTATACTATGAGATGCAATGAAATCTCTAGCCATTGGCATATTCTCTTGAGACGCCATGGTTTTTATTAATGCTTTCGCTTTCTCTGACCCGTAGTTTTCATAAACTTCCAAAACTTTTACCGCATTTTCTTCTCCAGTAATTTGTCTATATTTTGGCGAATATCCTAATTGTTTAATCATGGTTTCTGCTAATAACCATGTAGACCATGGGTTTTGTCCCGTTACCAAGTTTTTATCATGACTTATTTTCTCCAAATACATTCCACCTTCATTAAATTGTGCTCCTTGAGCAGTCAATTTATTCTGTAAAAGAAAAGGGAATATCGTTTTTGCATCCGGAATTAAAAGTAATTCTTCTTTATTTGTAAAACTACTAACCCTTTTATTTTCTAAGAGTGAACGACCATTGTCTAACATTACATTAACCAAAGCAGCAGGGCCATGACAAACTGCACCAACAACTTTACCTGATTGATAATAGTTACGAACTAAAGACTGGATTGCTTTATTATCTGGAAAATCGAACATGGCACCTTTTCCTCCAACAAAAAACACCGCTTCATAATCATCAGCAACAACATCATTCATCGCAATTGTATAGCTTGTTTTGTATTGAGCAATTGAATCGTTTAAAAACGCATAATCGAATTTCCCCATGTCATCATCATCAATAACAACTGGAGATTTACCTCCTAATGGGCTTGCAACATCTACCTCAAAACCATTTGCCTTAAACACATAGTAGGCCCTTGATAACTCTGTTAACTCATACCCTGTGCTTTTACCACTGCTTCCCATAGTATTGGAACTGGTAACTACCGCTAATATTTTTCCGCGTTTTGGAATAACATTTTCGGACAAATAAGAAAGATTTTCAATTGAACTTGTTTTTTGTGTTTTATACCTTTCTTTCATTTCTTCCCTAGGAAGTAAATTCACAAACCATATTCCGAAAACAATAAGTATAACAAGTAAACTTGTAATTGAAATTAATGTCCACTTTAATTTAGGGTGCCTTTTTAATTTAAAAATAGCTCCAATACTTCCTCCTAAGACTATTCCAGTACCAACAGTAATTATTAAGCTACTTGTAATCATCAACATAGACAATCCAATTGCTATTCCTATAACTGCTCCAATTGCTAATCCAATTCTGCTTTTTTTTTCTGACTTCATTGTGTTTATAATTATAGTGCGAATTACTGCAAACTTGCTTGTAAAAGCTGAAGAAATGATAATTTCGTCAGAGTAAAAGATGATTTAAGAATAACAGAACCTTTATAAACGACCGACTTATTTAAACACATTCTAAATGTTTAACAAAAGAAATAAGATAGTTTGTTCGGCTAATAGTTAAGCCGTAAATTTGTTTTAACTTTTTAATAAATAAAACTAAATAATGGGATTATTAAAATCTTCTATCGGAAGAAAGTTTGCCATGGCACTTTCGGCGTTCTTCTTGATGTTTTTCTTACTACAACATTTTGCAATAAACATCACCTCAATTTTTCCAGATAATGGAGCAACATTTAACAAGTTATCTCATTTTATGGGAACCAATGCGTTAATTCAATATGTTATGCAACCTGTCTTAATTATTGGTGTCGTTTTTCACTTTGTAATGGGATTCGTCTTAGAATTAAAAAACAACAGTGCTCGTAAAGTAAGTTATGCGAAAAACAACGGAGCAGCAAATTCTACTTGGATGAGTAGAAACATGATTTGGTCTGGTGCAGCAATTTTAGCATTCGTACTATTACACTTTATCGATTTTTGGTTTCCAGAAATCAACACCAAGTTTATTCAAGGTGATATGTCTGGTCTTATTGACCCAAATGTAGCAGATAGCGGACTTAGATATTACGAAGAATTACAACACAAATTTGTAAATCCAATTAGAGTTGGAGCTTATATTCTTGCATTTGTGTTTTTAGCACTACACTTATTACACGGGTTTACTTCAGCATTCCAATCGGTTGGAGCAAACAATAAATACACTAAAGGATTGAAAACATTTTGTAAGATTTATGCAATTGGATTACCAATTGGGTTTATCATTATTGCATTATTTCACCATTTCAATCACTAATACGAAACAAGTATGGCTTTAGATTCAAAAATTCCAAAAGGTCCAATAAAAGATAAATGGACAGATTATAAAAATCATATCGATTTAGTAAATCCAGCAAACAAGCGTAACATTGATGTTATTGTTGTGGGTACTGGATTGGCTGGTGGTTCTGCTTCAGCAACTTTAGCTGAATTAGGCTATAACGTAAAAGCATTTGCTTATCAAGATTCTCCCCGTAGAGCGCATTCAATTGCAGCACAAGGAGGAATTAATGCAGCAAAAAACTATCAAGGTGATGGTGATTCTTTTTACCGTTTATTTTACGATACAGTAAAGGGTGGAGATTATCGTTCACGTGAAGCTAACGTACATCGTTTAGCTGAGGTTTCTGCAAATATTATTGATCAATGTGTAGCACAAGGAGTTCCTTTTGCTCGTGATTATGGTGGTTTGTTAGATAACCGTTCATTTGGTGGAGTATTAGTATCTCGTACTTTTTATGCGAAAGGACAAACAGGACAACAACTTTTATTAGGTGCTTATTCTGCAATGAACCGTCAAATTGCTCGTGGTAAGATTGAAATGTTCAATCGTCATGAAATGCTAGATGTTGTTATTGTTGATGGAAAAGCTCGTGGAATTATCGCTCGTAACTTAGTTACTGGTGAAATCGAACGTCATTCAGCACACGCTGTTGTAATTGCTTCTGGTGGATACGGAAATGTATATTTCTTATCAACCAATGCAATGGGATCTAACGCAACTGCTGCTTGGAAAATTCATAAAAAAGGAGCATATTTCGCAAACCCTTGTTACACACAAATTCACCCAACATGTATTCCACGTTCGGGAGATTATCAATCGAAGTTAACGTTAATGTCTGAATCATTACGTAACGATGGTCGTATTTGGGTTCCGAAGAGTATGGAAGATGTAATGGCAATTAGAGAAGGTCGTAAAAAGCCAACCGAATTGACCGAAGATCAAAGAGATTATTATTTAGAAAGAAGATATCCTGCATTTGGTAATTTAGTACCACGTGATGTTGCATCAAGAGCTGCAAAAGAACGTTGTGATGCTGGTTACGGTGTAAATGCAACAGGTGAAGCTGTGTATTTAGATTTTAAATCTGCTATTGACCGTTATGGTAGAGAGCAAGCAAAATTAAAAAGTATAAACGCTCCTTCGGAAGCAAAAATATATGAGTTAGGACAAGCGATCGTTGAAGAAAAATACGGTAACTTATTTCAAATGTACAACAAGATTGTAGATGAGGATCCATACAAAACTCCAATGATGATTTATCCTGCAACACACTATACAATGGGTGGTGTTTGGGTTGATTATAATTTAATGACAACTGTTAACGGATTGTACTGTATTGGTGAAGCAAACTTCTCTGATCATGGTGCTAATCGTTTAGGAGCTTCTGCTTTAATGCAAGGTTTGGCAGATGGTTATTTCGTGTTACCTTATACAATCGGGCATTATTTATCTAATGACATTCGTACAGGGAAAATCTCAACAGATTCTAAAGAATTTGAACAAGCTGAGAAAGAAGTACAAGAGCGTGTTGATTTCTTTATCAATAATAAAGGAGAGCATTCTGTAGATTATTACCACAAGAAATTAGGAAATATTATGTGGGAAAAATGTGGAATGGCTCGTAACGAACAAGGCTTAAAAGAAGCAATGGTTGAAATTAAAGCGTTACGTGAAGATTTCTGGAAAAACGTAACTGTTCCTGGAGATGCTAATGAAATGAATCCTGAGTTAGAGAAAGCTGGTCGTGTAGCAGATTTCTTAGAATTAGGAGAATTGTTCGCAAAAGATGCTTTAGATAGAAACGAATCTTGTGGAGGTCACTTTAGAGAAGAGTCTGTTGAATTAGACGGCTTACAAAAAGGAGAAGCAAAACGTAATGATAAAGATTACGCTTATGTTTCTGCTTGGGAATATAAAGGAGAACCTGCAGATGCTGTTTTACATAAAGAAGAATTAGAGTTTAACGATATTGAATTAAAACAACGTTCATACAAATAAGAAGATATTATGAATTTAACACTTAAAATTTGGCGTCAGAAAAACGCAAGTGATAAAGGGAAAATGGTCGATTATCAAGTAGCCGACATTTCTGAGCATATGTCTTTCTTAGAAATGATGGATGTGCTTAACGAGCAAATAATTAATAAAGGTGATGAGCCTGTTGCTTTTGATCATGATTGTCGTGAAGGAATTTGCGGTATGTGTTCAATGTATATTAACGGTGAAGCACACGGACCTGATAGAGGTGTAACAACCTGTCAGTTACACATGCGTTCTTTTAAAGATGGTGATACCATTACTATTGAGCCATTTAGAGCAGCTGCATTTCCTGTAATTAAAGATTTAGTTGTTGATAGAGGTTCTTTTGAACGTATTCAACAATCTGGTGGATATATTTCGGTAAATACATCTGGTAATACACAAGATGCAAACTCAATTCCTATTTCAAAAGAAGCTGCAGACAAAGCAATGGATGCAGCTACTTGCATTGGTTGTGGTGCTTGTGTTGCAACGTGTAAAAACTCTTCAGCTATGTTATTTGTAGGAGCTAAAGTGTCTCAGTATGCTTTATTACCTCAAGGACAAGTGGAGGCTACAGATCGTGTTTTAAACATGGTAGCTCAAATGGATGCTGAAGGTTTTGGAAACTGTACAAATACTGGTGCTTGTGAAGTTGAATGTCCGAAAGGGATTTCTTTAGAAAACATTGCTCGTATGAATACTGAGTTTATGAAAGCTAGTTTAAAAGGATAAAGCCTTTTATATATAAAATAAAAATCCCGAGTGAAAACTCGGGATTTTTTTAATTAGAAGCGATTACATTTTTACCACTTACAAAACCTTTAATTTTTATTGTCTTTCTTTTTACTTTCGCATTAGATAGTATTGTAAACATTTTTGAGAAACCACCCACTCTACTGGTGTCGTAAGAAACTTCTATCTTTCCTTTTTTACCCGGCATAATTGGTTTTTCGGGTTTCTTTGGTACTGCACAGCCACAAGTAGATACAACTTGTTTAATGATTAAAGGAGCATCACCAATATTGGTAAATTCAAATACCCGTTTCCTTTCTGATCCTTGGGTTATTTTTCCGTAATCAATAGTTGTCTTTGTAAATTTAAATTCCTGTGCATTTGCTGCAATTGCGATAAAATAAACCGCTACTACGATTAAAGTTGTTTTCATGTATTCTGGGTTTTAGTTTTAATTTTTTACTAATATCACTTTCCGTTATAACCTTATTTTTAGCATCATTCTTAATTCATATCAGAATTTCTTTTAATAGAAAATCAGTCACTTATTATGGGAACCTGAAACCCATTCAGCTTAACGAATATAACTTATGACGCCTAATCAGATTTCATTTTTAATTTTCTCTATCATTTCTAAAGCATTCTTATCATTCGGTTTTAACTGTAAAACTATATCGTAATTTTTTAATGATTCTTCATAGTTTTTAACTCTATAATAAGCTTCACCTAGGCTATCAAAAACATTGTGTTTATATGGATACATTTTAGTGTTCAATTCAAAAACAAATAAGGCTTTTTTTATGTTATCTGATTGAAGTAATTTATATCCAAAAGTGTTTAACTCTCTACTTCCCTTCGTAAAATCAACCAATGACATAATAAGTTTTTGTTCGTCCTTTTTTAATTCTTCTAACGTATTTTCTATCATCAATTTATTTAAACGTTCTACAACCACATACTGTGGAATGTATCTTTTACCACTAGTAATTTCAAGCATATCTCGTTCAAAATCTTGTTTCGGATATTCAACAATTCTACCTATTTCTTTATCCCCTTTATAAAATATAAAAGTTGGTACTCTATGAATATTTAATCCCTTTTCTTCACCATTTGGAGAAGCTTTATAAGCTTCTGGTTTTCTATCTACAGCAATTGATTCTAGTTTGCTTTTATCAAAACCAGCTTCGTCAATTACCTTATAAAATTTAGGGATTTCTCTTTTGCTATCACCACACCAAGTGCCATAAAAAACTTTAATTGAATAATTTTTAAGTGCGTCTTTTAATCTCCCAACTATTTTATCATTTGTAATATAGTCATCATAATTTGTTTGAAACCAATAGAAATCATCATTATCAAAAGCCTTTTTATTAGTTTTACCTAATAACATCAATTTACCTTTACTGTCTTTAATCGTTGTATTAAGCTGTTGACCAAACCCAAAAAAGTTAATCAATAGAAAGAGAATTGTCGCTGTTTTTTTCATTTATAATACGTTTTACTCAAATGTATTTGGTTTATATATTCTAAAAAAATCAAACGTATATACATCCAAAAAACCTGTATCAACAACAATCAATAGGTTAAATACAGTATTACGTACTTGGTAAATAACCTTTGGTACTTATTATTTTGCTGAATGCTCAAATTTTAGTTACTTACAATAACTATGATAAAACTAAACAGAAAGCATAGCGCAGAGATCTTAATTCACGCTCTTTTTTGGATATTATTCATCTTTGTATCACTATTTGTTTTCACGCCCTATTATTGGGCTGAAAATCCATTTTTACAGTATTTTTTTATACTTGTTGTTATTGTTTATACAAACAATCAAATTCTATTACCCTTTTTTGTAAAAAAGAGATGGTATATATTATATAGCTTAATTTTTATATTGATATCTTTTTTAGCAACACAATTATATTGTAATGTATTTGCTCGTTGCGGGTGTTCAATAATGAAATGTTTAAGTGATTATCTCTGGCAAACTTTAACTCCCCTATTGTTTTTTTCTTTTATATGGATGCTTTTTAAATATATCGATAAATCTGAAGAAGTAGAAAAGGTTGAACAAGAAAGAACCGAAATGGAATTAAAATTTTTAAAATCACAGATAAATCCGCATGTCTTATTCAATAATTTAAATACTATTTATTCATATTCAATTGAAAAACCTGAGAAAGCACCTGATTTAATTTTAAGGTTATCAGATAACTTAAAGCATGTTTTATATGAAAGTAATTCTGAAAAGGTTAGTCTAGGTAAAGAAATTCAGTTTATAGATAATTATATTGCTTTTCATAAAATTAGAACCGAAGGTATTAAACAGATCAATTACCGTACTTCAATTGATGAAAAACATTATGAGGTAGCACCTTTATTATTAATTACCATTATTGAAAATGCTTTTAAACACAGCACTATAAATAGTATTGTTGACATAGAAGTTAGTGTGAATAAAAACACATTGACCTGTACTTGTAGAAATGATTATATTGAAAAAAAAATAGAAAACTCCAATGCAATTGGTTTAAATAATCTAAAAAAACGTTTGGACTTATTATACAAAAACAAGTATGAATTAAGTATTAACAATACAGATACCTTTACAGTATCGTTGGTTTTAAATTTAATTTAAATAGTTATGAATTGTATTATCCTAGAAGATGAGCTTCCTGCACAAAACATTTTGAAAAACTACATCCGCAAAATTCCAGATATAAATCTAATAGACTCCTTTCAAACAGCAATTAGTGCAAATACCTTTTTAAAAAACAATACTATAGATACTATTTTTTTAGATATTAACTTGCCTGATATTTCAGGATTAGATTTTATAAAAACGATTAAAAATCCGCCTAAAATAATTATTACAACTGCGTATCCCGATTATGCTGTTACAAGTTTTGAATTAGATACAATAGTTGATTATTTAGTAAAACCTTTTTCTTTTGATCGTTTTTTAAAAGCTGTAACCAAAGTTGAAAAACAGCTAAGTACTAAAGAGGTTAAAGGAAAAGAATTGATTTTTTTAAATGTAGATAAGACTATTCACAAAATCTATGTAGAAGATATCCTGTATTTAGAATCTGATAGAAATTATGTCACCTTTTTTACCGTTGACAAAAAACTAACAATTATTGATTCATTGAAAAATTGGAAAAACACATTGGATGAAAATCAATTTATACAGATTCACAAATCGTATGTTATAAATATAAAAAAAGTAGAAAAATATACAGGAACAAGCCTATTTATTAATAACGAAAGTTTGCCTATTGGTAGGACTTATAAAAAAATGCTATTGGCTAATTTAAAAACGAACCAATAGCATTGATTCTTTAATTAGTTCCAAGTATTAACCGCATCGTTGCCTCCCCAAATTACGGTTGCTAAGTATGGGTTATCAATAAAAGGATTACGATTTCCTTGCTTTCCTTTAATTACATTATTACGGTTTTTTTCGAAATCTGAAATTGGATCATCAACGTTCCATTGTAATAATAAATCAATCATATTACTATCAGATGAATTAACGGAACCAATAGTTACGTTTTTTGGTAAACATTGGTTTCCGTATCTTAAATACATATACATCATCATACGTGCAACATCTCCTTTCCATTCATCACCAGGATACCATCCACTATTTGAATCACTTGCAGTACCTGAACCAGCAGCAAATTTCTTACTACTTCGATTAGAATTAAAACGAACATCACAAGGTCTTAAATGATGCGCATCTGCACCTGGACCAGAGGTTCCTAAATTAGGATTACCTAATGATTTAGGGTATACGTGTTCTCTGTTCCAATCCGTTCCTTGAGTACCTCCATTAGCATCTTTACTACGTGTTCTATCAGTCACATAGTTTCCATCAGAATCGCTATAACCATATAATAAAATAATCTGATTATTGTCTGTAGGATCTAAATCTGATTCTTTCAATACATTCCAAACTCCAGGGGTATAAGATAAGGTCGTTGTGTGAGTACTGCTAATTTTTGTAGCTAGTTCATCTTTTAATGGTGTACCTGTTAAAGTAAAATTAACGCTATTATAATATGTTAATAATTCCGAAGAAATTATAAAACTCCCAGGATTACCATTTTCACCTGAACTAGAACCTGAACCATCAGGTTCTGGTTTTACAATATCAGTATCACTACCTCCACAATTAATAAATAATAAGATTACAAATCCTAATATTAATACTCTTTTCATCATTCTATTATTTAATAATTATTTTTTACTTTATCGTGTACCTTGGTAGAAATATTGTCATTCCAAACCGTTAAGATATCAGTTGCAACACTTGCTCCACTACCAGCTGCTATAGAAAATTGACTACGCCAACCTGCCAAGGTCCCGCAAACATATAAATCTTTTTTTATTAAGTGATTAAAATTACGGAGTTGTACTCTGTCTTTCATAACATTTGCTCTCATATGAGGTTCAATATATTGTTCTAAACCAGCAATTTCAAATGGTTTTGAATAATTCAATGCTACAACAACAGATTCACTATAATACTCCTCTTTATTTGTAATTATTTTATATCCCTTTACATCAGCTAGAACAGCTATCACTTTTTCATTTTCAATTTGAGAAATTCTTGGATATTGAGTTTTTAACTGCTTTTTTCCTTGAGTTAAAATATCTTTACCTAAGGTTCCTTCAGAAAGTCCCAAAACATTATTAAATAAAGCCTCTTGTAAATGAGAAGTTCGTTGGTGCATTAAAATACCAACTCTTTTCTCTTTAGCATACTCTTTTTTATGAGCAGAGCCTAAAACCAATGCACATTGCATCCCAGAAACGCCTCCACCAATAATTAAAACATCAAAAATCATTATGCTAATAATACTTTTATATTTTCTGCAAATAATCTTACAGCAATGGCTAATAAAATAACACCAAAAATCTTTCTAATAATTTTAATTCCGTTATTCCCTATAAATTTTTCAATTTTTGGAGACGTTTTTAATACTATATAGATCACTAGTACATTTAACAGAACAGCAATAATTATATTTGTTATATGAAATTCTGCTCGTAAAGAAAGTAATGTTGTTAAACTACCTGGTCCTGCTATTAACGGAAATGCAAGCGGAAAAACAGTTGCTGTTATAGTTTCATCTTCATCATCTTTATATAAAGTAATTCCTAAAATCATTTCTAAGGCTATAAAAAACAAAATAAATGACCCTGCAACAGCAAAAGAATGCACATCTACACCAATTAAACTTAGTAATTGTTCACCCAAAAATAAAAATAGAATCATAATAGAACCCGCAATAACTGATGCTTTTTCTGATTGTATATGCCCAACTTTTTTACGTAAGTCAATAATAATAGGAATATTTCCAATAATATCAATTACCGCAAACAATACCATAAAGGCCGTTAAAATTTCTTTGAAGTTAAAATTCATAATATTTTGTTTTTCAGGTGCAAAATTATATAAGTAATGTTACAATCTAGTATTTTTGCATATAAATTTACGTGAAGTTATTGTAAACTTCCAACTTAAAATACTTTTATGCTCCAAATAGGAAAAACCCTCGTTTCAGAAGACCTTATAGATAAAGACTTTGTTTGTAATTTATCCGCCTGTAAAGGCGCTTGTTGTATTGATGGTGATGCTGGCGCTCCATTAGAAAAAGAGGAAACAAAAATTTTAGAAGAAATCTACCCTAAAATCAAGCATTTTCTTCGTAAAGAAGGTATTGATGCAATTGAAAAACAAGGTACATGGGTTACGAGTGATTTTGGAGAATTAGAAACTCCTCTAATTAACAATGCTGATTGTGCTTATGTTATTTTCGATGATAAACAAACTGCTTTATGTGCTATTGAAGAAGCATATAATCAAGGCATTGTAGATTGGAAAAAACCTGTTTCTTGTCACCTATATCCTGTTAGGATTAAAGAATACAGTGAGTTTTCAGCCGTTAATTATGATAAATGGGAAATTTGTGATGATGCTTGTTCTTTAGGAAAAGAATTACAAGTACCTGTTTACAAATTTGTAAAACAAGCTTTGGTTAGAAAATTTGGTCAAAACTGGTATGATCAGTTAGAGATAGAAGTTGAAAAAAGAAAAAAATAAGTATCTGTTTTAAAACAAAAACGACGCTATATAGCGTCGTTTTTATATTTAAAGTGTCTTTTACGACAACTTTTAAAGTCTAATTAACCTTGAAACTCCAAACTTGCCCGATAGACTTAGCTCCTGAGTTATCAATAGTATTAACTTTCCAGTAATACGTTTTCCCTGTTTCAACGGTAACGTTTTTTGTTAAAACTGTAAGGTTCTCTTCTTTTATAGCTGGGTCAGCATCTTCACTAAAATATAAATCATACTTTAATGTATCAGCTGTATTAGAATCTGCACCTTTCCATTTTAAATCGACAGACGTAGTCACAGCGGTTAATGATGCATCAACTGCAGGAGTTACTAATTCTGCTGTAAAAGGAGCTGTATTAGTCTCTCCTAGGCCTTTGGTATAAAAAGCATTTACTGATGAAGCTACTCCTGATTTACCTTTACTATCAACAGCGGTTACTCTCCAGTAATAAGCTACTCCTTTGCTTAAAGTAATAGATTTTGTAGAGCTGGTAACAGTTTCTGTTTTAACAATTGTAGACATAGCTCTACTGTTAGAGAATTCTACTTTATAACTAATATTATCATTATTAGCATCTGTAGCATCGCTCCAGTCAAAAGAAATAGTATTATCTATACACAATAAATTCTGTGTAGGGTATACCAAATTAACTGTAGTTGGTGCTTCATTAACAATTTCTGGAGTTTTACTACTTCCACCACCACAAGAAACTAATAACGTAAGTGAAAATAAAGCTATTGTTTTTATTACTTTTCTCATTGTTTTAATATTTTAAAAGTGTTAGTATTATCAGTTCCTATTTTTAGGATATAAATTCCTGAATTAAAATTACTAAATGGAATTGATAAATTATTTCCTTGTTTTTGTATTGTTTTTTGTAGAACAAGTTTTCCTGTAACATCAAAAACCGTAACATCAATATTTGGAGTATTATCTATAGGTAATATTAAATCAATAGAATTTAATACTGGATTCCTCTTTAAGAAAATATTATCGATCATTGTCTTAAATACTCCCTCACAAGATTTAGCCGTTTTAACTTCTAAAACTCCACTACCTTCTACTTTAACATCGAATGTTGATACATTAAATGAGTCTAATAAATTTCCATTTAAATAAACATTATAAGGTGCTGTACCTGAAGTAACATTAACCGTATAACTTTTTGATTGTTTATTTTTAGCAACCCTTAAAGAAACAGCGTTCGATTTAATAATATTTAGCTCAAAACATTGAGTGTAGCTCTTACCATCAATCGTAACACAAACTACATAAGAAGCTGGTTTTAAGTCTTCAAAAGTTAATGACGTTGTTCCTGTCAAATTTTTCGTTTCATCTTTTCCATCACCTTTTAAATTTACGGTATAGTTTACAAACGTTTCCTTAACATTTACAGTAATTTTTCCATCGTTTTGATCTACACATGTTTCTGATATAGATTCAATAGAAATATTATCCGCATCTAAATAACTGGTATCACAAACATCACCTGATCCATTTCCGTTAGTATCCTTTTGATCTGCATTTGCAGTTGTTGGACAATTATCATCTCCATCAAAAATACCATCTCCATCTCCATCTTCACATACATCACCTGTTCCATCATTATCGGTATCTTTCTGATCTGCATTTGCAATTGTTGGACAATTATCACATACATCACCTGTTCCATCTCCATCTGTATCTTTCTGGTCAGAATTTGCAGTTGTTGGACAGTTATCACATACATCACCTATTCCATCTCCATCTGTATCTTTCTGATCCGTATTTGCAGTTGTTGGACAGTTATCATCTCCATCAAAAATACCATCTCCATCTCCATCTTCACATACATCACCTGTTCCATCTCCATCTGCATCAGCTTGATCTGTATTTGCCTTTGTTGGACAGTTGTCACATACGTCACCAACTCCATCTCCATCAGTATCTTTCTGATCTGTATTAGCAGTTGTAGGGCAATTGTCAACTCCATTTAAAATAGTATCTCCATCATCATCTCCATTCGGATCTGAAATAAATTTCCCTGAAAAGACACCCCTACCATAAGTAGCAGCAAAGACAGTATTATCATCACGTAAATCTAAATCTAAAACAGGTACATTACTCATACCATTGTATGATTGAGTCCAATTTGGAGAAATCGCACCAAAATTCTTTGTTTTCCATACCCCTAAGTCGGTACCTATAATAACCTCATTTGTGCTTATAGGGTTTTGCAAAATAGATTTTACAGGGATATCTGGTAAATCTCCTTCTTTATTTAACCAATTTACTCCTCCATCGTTAGAATACCAAATGCTAGTAACCCCATAATTATGCATGGTTACAAATATTTGATTCTCATTTGCACCAAATTCAATATCTGAAACTGAACCTACAAAGTTAGAACCTGTAATTTCTAACCATTCTCCTGTCCCGACATTAGCATTTTCAACTTTTATTAGTTTACCATTTTTTAATCCAATAAACAATTTACTAGAGGTTGTTGTATGTGGAGAAACTTTTAAAGTAGAAGGTTCCGAATTCATTAATACATTCGTCAAATTTGTTTTTACAATAATTGACAATAGGTCTGAATACCTTTTAACATAATTACCTAAATCTGAAGTGTAATTAGAATATAAAATATTTAAATTAGAATCTAAATCTTCTTGATTTATAAAGTCACCATTTGATGCATTTTCATCATTTATAGTTATACTCTTATCTGTTGTATAATCATATAACACTATACTTTGATTATAAACATAATTAGAAATAAAATATTTATCAGTCCCATCTGTGTCAAAGAAACTTGCTGCTCCATCTCCTCCTGCTGCTCTTATAGAACTATTTATTCCTGCTGTAGCATCCTGGACTAACTGAGTTCCATTATCTTGAGCTCCCGCTATGAAATATTCATCTCCTCCAAAAGCAGTCGTTGGTGCAACCCCTACTGTATAAAATTGAAGTGTATTATAATTATTATTTCTAGCATCAATAGTACCTCCTGAGTTATTAGAAAAATAAATACCTCCATCATTACCAAAGACCATTTTTGACGAAGATGCAAAGGCTAAACCATGTTGATCTGCATGAACTAGAGATATATTAAGGAATTGTAATCCTGGATTATTTGACCATTTTGATATTTGATTCCAACTCGTTCCTCCGTCTATTGACTTAAATAAATCAATTCCTCCGACATATAATGTGTTTTCATTATTAGGGTCTACTCTTAAAAGTAAATCATAAAATGC
>CBDTZS010000050.1:0-22917 GCA_965364955.1 uncultured Tenacibaculum sp.
AGTTTAGCTAGAGTTCATGTAAGACTAAAACAAAAAAAAGAAGCTATAAAAGCATTTCAAACTGCGCTATCTATTGCAGAGAAACAAGCTTCACCTAATTTAGCTTATTTCAAAAGACAACTTAAAGAATTACAAGAGTAATCGATTCCTTTTTTTAATTCTAGCATTTATTTAACAATATTGGAAATCAATATTATGTATATTTATCGTCATCAAAAAACGACTCATACAAACAACATCAATCATGCTAAAAAAAATTCTGCTATTCGCTGCTGCAATAGTCTTTATTACCTGCAATACCAATAAAAAAGAAAAGGAAACGTCATTAAATGTTCCTTTTGAAAAATTTGAACTAGAAAACGGACTTCAAGTCGTTTTACATACCGATAAATCTGACCCAGTCGTAGCCGTAGAACTAATGGTTCATGTAGGTTCTGCAAGAGAAATTGAAGGAAGAACTGGTTTTGCTCATTTATTTGAACACTTATTATTTTTAGAATCTGAAAACCTTGGAAAAGGTGGATTAGACAAAATGAGTGCAAGAATTGGTGGTTCTGGTGCAAACGGATCTACCTCTAGAGATAGAACAAACTATTTACAAACTGTACCAAATGATGCCTTAGAAAAAATGATCTGGGCAGAAGCTGACAAATTAGGTTGGTTTATCAATACGGTAACCGATCCTGTTTTGGCAAAAGAAAAACAAGTAGTTAAAAATGAGAAAAGACAAGCTGTTGACAATCGCCCGTACGGATTCAACCAACAAATTATCGATCGTAACTTATATCCAAAAGATCATCCATACAATTGGCAAGTAATTGGTTCTTTAGAACATTTACAAGACGCAACTTTAAGCGATGTAAAAGCATTCTTTAAGAAATGGTATGTTCCTAACAATGCAACTTTAGTTTTATCAGGAGATTTTGATATTGCAAAAGCAAAAGAATGGGTTCATAAGTATTTTGACGAGATTCCAAAAGGAGAAGAAATTACTCCTTTAGTTAAAAAGCCAGGTAAAGTTGAAGAATCAAAATCTTTATATTTTGAAGATAACTTTGCAAGATTACCAATGTTAACATTTGCGTGGCCAACTGTAGCTTTATATCATAAAGACTCATATGCTTTAGATATCTTAACAGAATATTTATCTCAAGGAAAAAAAGCGCCTCTTAACAAGGTTCTAGTTGATGATTTAAAACTTTCTGCTTCAACTAGTATGTTTAATTGGTCTTCTGAACTAGCGGGTCAAACTCAGTTAGGTATTCGTGGTTTTAATAACATTAATTTGAATGAAATTAATGATGGTGTTACTACCGCTTTTGAAAATTTTGAAAAAGAAGGTATTTCTGATAAAGATTTAAACAGAATTAAAGCTGGATTAGAAACCAATTTCTATAACAGTTTATCTAGTGTACTTGGTAAAGGAACAAACTTAGCTTCTTATAATACGTATGCAGGAGACCCCGGGTTTATCAATAAAGAAATTGACTTAACACTAAATGTTACCAAAGAAGATGTAATGCGTGTTTACAACACCTACATTAAAGGTAAAAACTTTATCGCTACTAGTTTTGTTCCTAAAGGAATGGCAAAATTAGCTTTAGAAGGAGCAAAAGAAGCAATTATAAAAGAAGAGAAAATTATTGCTGGAGCCGAAGAAAAATTCGATTCAAAAATTGCAGCTGAATACATTAAAACACCTTCTACTTTTGATAGATCTATAGAACCTCCTTATGGTAAATCTCCTGCTTTAAGTGTACCAAATGTTTGGAATAATGAATTAGCGAACGGAATTAAAGTTTTCGGTATCGAAAATAGTGAAGTTCCTTTAGTACGCTTCAACTTGGTTATGGATGGTGGTCAACTATTAGAAAAAATGGATAAATTAGGTGTTGCTAATTTAACTGCTCGTATAATGAATAGAGGTACAAAGAATAAAACAGTAGCACAGTTAGAAGAAGCTATTCAAGAATTAGGAGCGTCAATTAGAGTATCTGCTTCTAAAGAGAATATTACAATAAGCGGTACTACTTTAGCTAAAAATTACGCTAAAACCATCGCCTTAGTTGAAGAAATGTTATTAGAACCACGTTGGGATGCTACTGAATTTGAATTAATCAAAAAATCGGTAACTGGTAATTTACGTCAGCAAGAAGCAAGTCCTACTACCGTAACACGAAACGTATATAACGGATTAATTTACGGAAAAGATAATATCAGATCTAAAAATACCTTAGGTACCATTGCATCTGTAGAAAAAATATCTTTAGACAATTTAAAATCATACTATTCTAATTACATATCTCCATCAGTTGCAAAAATGCATATTGTTGGTGATGTTGGTAAAGAAAAAGCGTTAGCTTCTTTAACGAACTTAACAACTAAATGGGCTTCTAAAGAAGTAACAATTCCAGTTTTTAAAACTCCAGAAGCTCCTACAAAACCAACAGTTTATTTTTACGATGTACCTAAATCAAAACAATCAGTAATTAGTTTTGGTGCACCAGCTTTAGCTGCAACAGATAAAGATTTTTATTCGGCAACGGTAATGAATTACATTCTTGGTGGTGGTGGTTTTGCTTCTCAATTAACGCAAGAGTTAAGAGAAGGAAAAGGATATACTTATGGTATTGGTTCTCGTTTCACTGGTACAAAAGCGAAAGGTACTTTTACTATTTCTAGTAGAGTTAGAACCAATGTTACCTTAGAATCTGCTCAATTAGTAAAAGACATCATTACAAATTACCCTATCAATTACTCTGAAAAAGACTTAGCAACTACCAAAGGTTTTTTAATTAAAAGTAATGCTAGACGATTTGAAACTATGGGTGCTAAACTAAACATGTTAGAAAACATTAGTACTTACAATTTAAATGCTGACTACGTTAAAGACAGAGAGAAAATTGTAAATGAAATGACAATTGAAAAAGTACAAGAATTAGCAAAAAAATATGTGAATCCTAATAAAATGATTTGGTTATTTGTTGGTGATGCTGAAACACAATTAGATCGTTTAAATGAATTAGGCTTTGGTAAACCAGTTTTATTAAACAATACCAAAGAAAAAATTAAACTTTAATCTTTTCTTAGCTATATTTTAAATAGCGTTATGAAACTATTATTATAAAAAAGCAACCTCATTTGAGGTTGTTTTTTTGTTTAATTGGCAACCTGTTTTTTAATAATTTTACTATCGTTAAAAGCTAATTGATATTTTTAAAAAGATAGCGAAAAAAACATTTAGAAAAGAGTTTCTAATTCAACTTTCATATTTATATACAATAGTTTAGTTGGTACAGTATCTGACTTTCCGTTAACAATCTTATCATAATCAATTCCCCAATCAAATAAATTTACCTGACCTTCTAAAACTAACGAACTTGCTACTTGTTCTTTTGGGTTTCTAATTCCTGTAGCGAATAACTTCATTTCTTTTTCAACTCCTTTTATCGACATAATTCCATTAACTTGATACCAGTCGATTCCCATAGTATAAACATTAGTAGATTTAAAGGTGATTCTTTCATCATTCTCTCCAACAAACACTCCTGGTGTTTTAATTCTTGCTGTTAAATCATCTTTATCTCCTCTACATACTCTAAATGAATTAGGATTTACCTCAAATGAAATATGCATGTTTTCTAGTGGATTTCCTAAATCTAATCGTATTGGGTAATCTACTTTTAAATCGTCTACTACACCGGTAAAAGGAGTACTACAATGTCCGTGAGTTACAAACATATTAATAGTGCTATGCTGCTTATTATATAACTTCGCTGTTGTTTCGTTTTTTTTATCAGTATCTGCAGTTTTAGTATAACCACTTACAATAATTACCGTAGCAAATACGGTTAACAATAGCATACCTTTTTTTATTTTATCCATAATTTTTATATTTAATGTTTCTACAAAAGTAGCTGGGAGTTGACATCAAATGTGTGAATCAAATGTAAAAAAAGTGTAAAATCATTATTTAACTTAAAATAGTAGCAAGTAAAAAAACTTATATGTTTACTTTTGAAAACCAAAGCGTAAAATGTTTAAGGTGTCTCAAAAAAGGACTTAAAAAACTAAAACGATACTTAATCGACAAGGGTATTTCACCTTCAATCATTTATTGAATAGTAAAAAACATTGAAATTAATAATATGAATCATAAGGAAGTAATTCAGGAAGTTTTTAAGACAATAAGTAACATTAAAGACGAAGGAAAACTGGCTTCTTACATACCTGAATTAGCGAACATAGATGCTACTAAATTCGGTGTTCATATTTCTACAACTTCATCTTTAAAACATGGTTTAGGAAATTTTCAAGAAAAATTCTCAATCCAAAGTATCTCTAAAGTACTATCACTTTGCTTCGCTTATAAAATACTTGGTGAAGCGATATGGGACAGACTTGGTGTTGAACCTTCTGGTACTGCATTTAATTCGCTTGTACAGCTAGAAAATGATAATGGAATACCAAGAAATCCTTTTATAAACGCAGGTGCAATCGTAATTTCAGATATTCTTATCAGCAATTTAAGCAATCCTAAAGAAGATTTATTGGCATTTATTAGAAGTCTTTCTGGTAACAACGATATTAACTATTCAGCAAAAATAGCTGCTTCAGAAAAATCTGTAGGTTACAGAAATATCGCACTTTGTAATTTTATTAAATCTTTTGGGAACATAAAAAATGAACCTACTAAAGTGCTTGATTTTTATTTTGATTTATGTTCTTTAGAACTAAGTTGCGAACATCTTTCTGATTTGTTTTTATTTTTAGCCAACAATGGTAAAGCACTGCATAATAACAATCAGATATTAACAAAAAGTCAATCGAAAAGAATTAATGCATTAATGCAAACTTGTGGTTTTTATGATGAGTCTGGTGAATTTGCCTTTAAAGTAGGACTAGCAGGTAAAAGTGGTGTTGGTGGCGGTATTATTGCCATACTACCAAACCAATATAGTATTGCCGTTTGGAGCCCTAAATTAAATGAAAAAGGGAATTCTTATAAAGGAATGAATTTTTTAGAGAATTTTACAACACTGTCGGAACAATCTATTTTTTAAAAAAAATATTGTTACAACCTAAAAAATAGAAAATTAATGAAAAAAATAGAAGTTGTTGCGGCAATAATAATATATAATGATTTAATCCTTTGCGCACAAAGAGATAAAAACTCATTAATATATATATCAAATAAATTTGAATTCCCTGGAGGTAAAATTGAACAGGGTGAAACTAAAAAAGAAGCCTTAAGACGAGAACTCATAGAGGAATTAAATATTGAGCCAAATATTAACGACTTATACCTTTCTGTTATTCATCAATATCCCGATTTTGAATTAACAATGCACAGTTTTATTTGTGAACCAACCTCAATGAATGTTTCATTAAACGAACATATCTCTCATCAGTGGTTACCTAAAGAAAAACTTTCTAAATTAGATTGGGCTGCTGCTGATTTACCAATCGTTGAAAAATTAATGAACGATGAGTAATTCTTTTAAAAGCGATTTCAAAAAAAGCCTTAATACTGGTTTTCTAGATCAAAATATTGAGTCAGAGGTTTTATATCGTCCAAAATTATTAGTAAATAAAAAAATACCTAAAGAGAAAGTACTCTCAACTCTTCTTCAAGAACTTAGTTTTTGCCAAGAGTTTGCTATTTCAGTCGCATTTGTAACAACAAGCGGGGTAGCAGTATTATTAAATACTCTTTTAGAACTAGAACAAAAAGGAATTAAAGGTAAAGTGTTAGTTTCACAATATTTAAATTTCACACAACCTGAAGCACTTAAAAAATTATTAAAGCTTGAGAATATTGAGCTGAAAATATCAACAAAAAATAATTCCCATTCAAAGGGTTACATTTTTAAAACTCAAGATTATTACAATATTATTGTAGGTAGTAGCAATTGGACATCTTCTGCGCTAACTACAAATAAAGAATGGAATTTAAAAGTTTCAGGATTACATTCTAGTGAAATAGTTAATAATGTTCTTTCTGAATTTGAGCTTGACTTTGATGAAGGAACAAAAGTAACTGAAGATTTCATTTCAGGTTATGAAATCATTTATAATAAAGCCAAATTATCCAATAGGGAAATACAAGAAGAAAACATTGTAGAGAAAATTACTCCAAACATAATGCAATCTGAAGCTTTACAAAATCTTGAAAAAATAAGGTTAGAAAACAAAATCAAAGCACTTATAATTTCAGCAACAGGAACAGGAAAAACCTATTTAGCAGCTTTTGATGTGAAAGCATTCAAGCCTAAGAAATTACTATTTGTTGTGCATCGTTTAAATATTGCTCAGAAAGCATTAGATACTTTTCGAAAGATCTTTAAGAGTACGAAAACGTTAGGATTATATTCTGGAAGCAAAAGAGAATTAGAAGCAGATTTTATATTCTCAACAGTTCAAACCATTTCTAGAGCTGACCATTTATCAAATTTCAAGAAAGATCATTTTGATTATATCATTATAGATGAATCACATAGGTCTGGAGCAGATTCCTATTTACGATTAATAGAATACTTCAATCCTAAATTTTTATTAGGAATGACTGCAACTCCTGAACGAACAGATGGTAATGACATTTTCAGCTTGTTTGACCATAATATTGCATATGAAATTCGATTGAATAGAGCAATGGAAGAAGGAATGCTCAGTCAGTTCCATTATTACGGAATAACTGATTTAAAAGTAAACAATGAAAAACTAGAGAACACAAAAGATTTTAATCTTTTAACGACTGATGAAAGAGTTGAAAAAATAATTGAAAAAGCTCTTCTTTATGGTAGTGATAATGGATTAACCAGAGGTTTAGTTTTTTGTTCTAGAAATATTGAAGCACAATTATTATCTAAAAAATTCAATTTTAATGGTTTTAAAACAATAGCCTTATCAGGAGATAATTCTGAATCTGAACGTATTGAAGCTATTCGTTTATTAGAGTCAGATAATATTAATGAAAAAATAGATTACATCTTTACTGTTGATATTTTTAATGAAGGAATTGATATTCCAAAAATTAATCAGATACTAATGATAAGGCCAACAGATTCAGCTATTGTCTTTGTTCAACAATTAGGAAGAGGTTTAAGAAAGGCAAACGGAAAAGATTATTTAACTATTGTAGATTTTATTGGTAATCATAAGAATAATTACTTGATACCTGTTGCATTATATGGAGATACTTCTTTTAATAAAGATACGTTAAGAAAATTAATTTCAGAAGGAAGCAAAATGCTTCCAGGCTCTTCAACCATTAACTTTGATGAAATATCTAAGGAGAAAATATTCAAATCAATAGATTCAGCAAACATGAGAATTCTTTCTGATTTGAAGAAAGATTATAGTTTATTGAAATACAGATTAGGTCGTACACCTATGATGGTTGACTTTTTAAAAAATGAAACTCGTGACCCTTTTTTGTTTGTAGAATACTCTAAATCTTATTATAATTTTGTAATTAAAGTTGATAAAGATTTTGAACCTGTTTTAAATAAGGATTCGATTAGTCTTTTAGAATTGTTTTCACGTGAAATTAATAATTCTAAAAGAGTCGAAGAAAGTTATATATTAAAGAAACTTATACAAAACACAGAGTTTAGCATAGAAGAATTAGAGGAAGAAATAAATGACAAATATGGCTATTATCCATCATCTGAGACTATAAAATCTTGTTTAAGGAACCTAAATTTTGAAGTTGTTAGAAAAGAAAAAAATATCATTGTTCTGAAAAATGATATATTCAAGTTTCAGAATGATTTTTCAGAACACTTAAAGCAAAACGATTTTAAAACATTTCTTTTAGATTCTGTAAATTATTCTATAGCTTCTTTCAATAAAAATTACGACAAAGATTATTTCAAAAATGGATTAATCTTATTTAAAAAATACAGCAGAAAGGATGTTTGTCGTCTATTAAATTGGGAAAAAGATATTAGTTCTACGATATATGGTTACCGCACAAGTAACAATACAACTCCTTGTTTTGTTACTTATCATAAATCACATGAAATTGAAGATTCAATAAATTATAACGATTATTTTATAAGCCCTACAGTATTTGCTTGGGAATCTAGGTCTAATAGAAAACTTGAAAGTAATGAAATTCAAAATGTAATTAATTCTAATCGTATCCTTCTTTTTGTTAAAAAAGGCGATGGTGAAGGAACTGATTTTTATTTTATGGGAGATTGTTCAATCATTCCAAATTCTATTGAACAAGCTGTAATGCCAGATTCAAAAAAACCTATTGTTCATTTCAAATTTCAACTAGAACAACCAGTTTCAGAAGATTTGTATCAATATATTACTTCAAATAATAGTGAAGACGAGATTAAAGAAGAAATAAAAGCAGAAAAAATATTTACTATTCCTTTATATGATTTTTATGCAGCAGCTGGAAATTTTTCCGATTTACAATCAGAAAAAACATTTACGCAAATCGAAGTCCCTCAGAAATATGCTTTAAATGATGATTATTTTGCTTGTAAAGTGATTGGTGATTCTATGAATAAAAGAATTCCAAGTGGTTCCATTTGTGTTTTTAAAAAACACTCAACAGGTTCGCGTTCAGGCAAAATTTTATTAATAGAAAATCATGACATTCAAGACACTGATTTCAATTCTGCTTTTACAGTAAAAACATATACTAGTCAGAAAAATGTTACAGAAGAAGGTTGGAGTCACACAGAAATAGTTCTTAGACCTAATTCTTTTAATTCATCATATAAAGACATAATCATTAATCAAGATAATGCTGGTGATATGAATATTGTTGGTGAATTTATTGATATTTTGAAAGAATAGAGAGTTCAGAAAAGATAAACTAGAGATATATAAGGCATTCTGTTAAAGTAAAATTCCATCTATAAAAAAGTTAAAAAGGCACAAAAAATTAAATTAAAAAATAGCTAGTTTCTAATTCTTTGATTCCTTTTATGGCTATAAAAATTTCTTAAACCTCTATATATCTTTGAATAATGAATTCTTACTTATTGCTTCAAGCAAATTGGTTACTTCTCCAATTTCTGAAGAATTAAAAGATTGAAATGAATCGTCTATTTCATTTACTAATGAAAATGAATCGAATTCCGTATCATAAAAAATTCTTTTACCACTTTTGCATAAACCACCAGCCAATGAAACATAAAAATCTTCTAAATCTCCATTTTTATTATTTGCAAGCCCTTTAAGATGTTCTAAATCTTTTACCAACATTTTTACTAAAATTGTATATTGCAAAATATAAGAATTATTCTTCAAAAAATATACTTCCTTATTAAAAAAAGTAAAAAATGCCTCAAAAAAACGACTTAAAAGAAATAGCAAAACTCTTTTTTAAATTAGGAAGTATTGGTTTTGGTGGTCCTGCTGCTCATATTGCTATGATGGAAGATGAAGTAGTAAAAAAGAGAAAATGGATGACCCAAGAACATTTCTTAGATCTTATTGGAGCTACTAATTTAATTCCGGGCCCTAACTCAACAGAAATGACGATGCATTGTGGTCATGAAAGAGCAGGTTGGAAAGGATTAGTTGTTGCAGGATTCAGTTTTATTTTTCCTGCGGTGATTATCACATCAATATTTGCCTGGTTGTATCAAGAGTATGGTCAGTTACCAAAAGTTGAACCTTTTATTTACGGTATAAAGCCAGCAGTAATTGCTATTATAATTATGGCAGGCTACAGGCTTGGTAAAAAAGCAATAAAAAATACGGAGTTAGCCGTTTTAGGAATCATTGCATTGGTTGCCTGTTTATTAGGCGTTAATGAAATTGCAACACTTTTTGGTTGTGGTCTTTTAGGTATCGGGTTGTATTTTTTCAAACAAAACAAAAACAATTTACACAGTTTTATTCCCCTGTTTGCTTTTCAAGCAAGTGAATTTATAAACTTAAGTAACATAAAAATATTGGTAACTTTCTTAAAAATAGGAGCCATATTATATGGTAGTGGTTACGTATTATTCGCTTTTTTAGATTCAGAATTAGTAGCAAATGGTTGGTTAACTAGGCAAGCATTAATAGATGCTGTTGCAGTTGGTCAAATAACACCTGGTCCTGTTTTATCTACTGCCACTTTTATTGGGTGGCAACTAAACGGAATAACCGGAGCAATTGTAGCTACGATCGGTATTTTTCTTCCTTCTTTTATATTTGTATTGGTATTGAATCCGTTAATACCAAAAATGAGGAACTCTAAAATTATTCGTTCGGTTTTAGATGCAGTAAATGTTGCTGCCGTAGCTTTAATCTTAGCAGTTTGCGTAAATATGACTAAAGACACTTTAGTAGATTGGCGAACAATTGTAATTGCAATTACTAGTTTAATTGTTGTTTTTGGTTTTAAAAAACTGAATAGTGCTTTTATCGTTTTAGGTGGTGCTTTTCTTGGTTTTGCCCTAACTTTTATTTAGTTTCTTCTTCGTTTAATAGCTGATTTTCACAAGACGAGGTCTTAAATGGCACTTCCTTTTTGTTTCGATACAAACAGCAGTGGAATTAATCCTAATTAGGCTATCGCCCTGCGATTAAACTAAAATCTAAACAAACTTATATCGTTTCAATTAGAGTATCTTTGCAAAAAAAATAATCAATGCAGTTTTCAGAATTACATCTTAATCCATCAATTTTAAAAGTACTAAGCGAAGAAAAGTATCACAAAGCTACTTTAGTACAGCAAAAAGTGATTCCGTTAATACTAGATAAAAAAGATGTAATAGTTGGTTCTCAAACTGGATCGGGTAAAACAGCGGCTTTCGCTTTACCTATTATCCATAATTTAGATCAAGAACAGGATCCTGAACAAGGTGAAAAGAAAATAAAAGCTTTAATTGTAAGTCCTACTAGAGAATTGGCGATACAAATTGAAGAAAGCTTTAATACCTATGGTAAATATACCGATATACGAGCTACAGCCGTGTATGGTGGAATATCTACCAAACCACAAAAAGAAATTTTAGCTAAAGGGATTGATGTTTTAGTAGCAACTCCTGGTCGTTTGATAGATTTGCATGAACAAGGTAGTATCGATTTAAGTGTACTAAAAACCTTTGTTTTAGATGAAGCTGACTTAATGTTAGACATGGGTTTTATTCAAGATGTAAAAAAGATTGAAAAGCTATGTCCTCGTAAAAAGCAAACATTACTATTTTCTGCTACGATGCCAGAAAAAGTGAGTGACTTAGCGAAAGCAATGTTACACAAACCAGAAACAGTTAACGTTATTCCAACTGAAAATACCGTAAACAAAATTGGTCAGTTATTATACTATACGCCTAAAAAACATAAAGTAGATTTATGTTTGCACTTATTACGTAGTACCATACAAGGTCGTATTATTATTTTTAGACGTACTAAATTCGGTGTTGACAAACTGGAACAAACACTTACAAAAAACGGCTATAAAGTAACAAGTGTTCACGGAGATAAAACGCAAATTTTACGTAACCAAGCCATAGAAGATTTTAAAAGTAACAAAGTAAATATTTTAATTGCTACCGATGTTGCTGCTCGTGGTATTGATATTAGTAAAATTGATGCCGTTATTAATGTAGACATACCTAATGTACCTGAAACGTACGTACATAGAATTGGTAGAACTGGTAGAGCAGGAAAATCTGGAATTGCATTTTCATTTTGTAGTGCAGATGAAACTAGCTACATAAAAACGATTCAAGAATTTTTAAAGAGACCGATCAAAATTATTGAAGATCATCCATTTCTTTTAGTAAAACCGAAGCATATAAAACAACCAAACACCATCAGTACCAACAAAAAAGGACGTAAGTCTGAAGCTTCTAAAAAGAAGAAAAAACGTTGGTATTAACCATTTGGTCGTTTAGTTATAAAAATACTGTTCATACAGCAATAAAAACCCTTCAATATTTTGATGGGTTTTCTCTTTTTTATCCAGTCTAAAAAAGATAATTAGAAGCTATTTCCCGCTTTTCGCACTCGCTTCTCGCAGAAAAAGCGAGAGAGCTCAAACAAATGCTTCAATCGGGGCTAAGCCCGTCTACTAAGTGTTGGGTAATCGATAAATTTATTTATACATTCCAAAAAAACACTAAAACAACTTTTTAGAATAATTATCTGTTCCGGATATAAGAAACGTACTATCTTTAGTATGATAATCCGTAATATATAATAAATTGCAATCGTCAACCTGAACTCGTTTCAGGTTCTCATCACAAAATCATTGTTTAATCGTGTAATGAGATTCCGGAATAAATTCGGAATGACGTTAAAATTATAATTATGGCTTACAACCGATATTCAATCTTTATTTTTGAAAATCTATATTTAGTAGTTTTAAACTAAAAGTAACTTTAAACCCAATAACTACTATGAATATCACCTTAACAGAAGCAAAAAAAGTGATTACTGCCGCAGCATTAAAAGCGATAACTTTAAATACCAAAATGAGTATTTCAGTAGTCGATTCAGGTGCTAATTTAGTTGCTTTCGAACGTATGGATGGTGCTTTATTAGGCCCTATCGATATTTCTATGAAAAAAGCAAAAACAGCCTGTCTTTTCGGAAAAAACACAGGTATTCTTGGTCAATTATCTCAACCTGGAGGTCCTTTATATAATATTGAACATTCTAATAATGGTTTAATTACGTTTCCTGGTGGTGTACCAATAAAAAATGCGAATGGCACTATTATTGGCGCTATTGGAGTAAGTGGTGGCTCTGTAGAAAATGACCATACAGTCGCAGAAGCTGGAGCAAACACCATTTAAGAGTGAAAAAATTAAACAATAAAAAGTTACCAAATACCACTCTTTGTTATTTTAAAAAGCATGATACAAACACTTTAAAAACATTCAATACTTTTTTTATTCAATTATTAATCGTAATATTGCAATATAATAATTAAACAATGGGACTTACTAAGTCAGAAATATTTACATCAGAACAAAATGACCTTGCTAAAATAGCGAAAGTGCTAGGACACCCTGCTCGTATCGCGATTTTACAATATCTATTTAAAATTAATTCGTGTGTTTGCGGAGATTTAGTAAATGAAATCGGATTAGCGCAACCTACCATTTCTCAACATTTAAAAGAGTTGAAAAATTTAAACCTTATTAAAGGGAGCATAGAAGGAACTAGTGTTTGTTATTGCATAGATCAAGAGAATTGGAAAAAAATAAAAATTTTACTAAATAGCTTTTTAAATCTTGACAGCGATTCTAATAATTGCTGTTAAAAAAATTTACTATAATCCATCGTAATATTACAATTAAAATAAAAAAACATGAAACTATCAGAAATTAAAAATCATCTAGCGTCTTTAAAAACAATTGCTTTTCAATTACCTAATGGAGAATTGGTACCAAATCATTTTCATGTAACTGAAGTTGGTAAAATAACTAAAAACTTTATTGATTGTGGCGGAACTATAAGAAACGAAGAGGTAGTTAATTTTCAGTTATGGGAAGCTGATGATTATGATCACAGATTACACCCAGAAAAATTAGTTCATATTATTGAACTTTCAGAAAAAGTATTAAATATTCCTGATTTAAATATTGAAGTTGAATACCAAGGTGCAACAATTGGTAAATACGGATTGGATTTCGACGGAACCAACTTTTTATTAACAACAAAACAAACCGATTGTTTAGCGAAAGATAATTGCGGTATTCCTGAAGGAAAACCTAAAATGAAATTATCAGAGATGCAAGAACAAACCACTTGTGCACCAAATTCAGGTTGTTGTTAAGCTTCTCATAAAAAATAAAGAGTTCGTATTGTAGATGCTTTTATCTACAATACGAACTCTTTATTTTTTTGCAATTTTAATACACGCCATTTGTGTATTAAAAGGAACTATGCTTTAAACTTCATTCCTAAATGCACCAATTTTTTAGTTACAAAGAAGTCTTCATCAAAGAAATCTGGCAAATCATAAATTGTTGCCGACGTATATTTTTCTAATTCTTCGGTTAAATCACCTCCTTTTAAATATAAAATTCCGTTTTTTAAATCGTGATTTTGTTTTTTAGAAATTTTTCCTTTTGTCCATCCAACAAAAGTTTCCATTTGTGCAACCGCTCTACTTACAATAAAATCATAGGTATCTCTTACTTCTTCAACGCGACCATTGGTCGTTTTTACATTCAGCAATCCTAATCCTTCAACAACTTCATTCACTACTTTTATCTTCTTACCAATAGAATCTACCAAATGAAACTGAGTTTCAGGAAATAAAATAGCTAACGGAATTCCAGGAAAACCTCCTCCTGTACCCACATCTAGCACTTTTGAGCCTGGTTTAAATGATATCACTTTAGCGATACCTAATGAATGTAAAACATGACGTAAGTACAATTCATCAATATCTTTACGAGAAACCACGTTAATTTTCAAGTTCCAATCTTCATACAAACCTTGTAGTTTAGAGAACTGTTCTAACTGTGTTTCAGTTAAATCGTTAAAGTATTTTTTTATAAGTTCCATTGAATATTTTTTTCGTTGCAAAAGTAAAAAACTAATCGGTAATAGTCATTTATCTAACAAAAGATATATTTCTTGTTAAAAAGTTACCTCTGAGCAATAACCATAGCGTAAAAACGTTTATTTTTGCGATCCCTAATATACAACAAATGAAGACAATAAACTTCTCAAGAACAGATAACGTAAAGTTCTTTCGAACTCTAAACAAGCGTGTTAACTCATATTTCAAAGAAAACGATATTAAACGTACAGGTAATTGGAAATTATATTCTAAAGCCATTATTATGTTTGCTGCTTTCTTAGTTCCTTTTATATTAATTTTAACCGTAAGCATGCCACAATGGGTAATGCTGTTACTTATTACTATTACAGGTATAGGTATGGCGGGAGTTGGTATGAATGTAATGCACGACGCGAACCATGAATCATTTTCAAGCAAAAAATGGTTAAATAA
The DNA here is from genome assembly GCA_965364955.1 of uncultured Tenacibaculum sp. Lineage (GTDB taxonomy): Bacteria > Bacteroidota > Bacteroidia > Flavobacteriales > Flavobacteriaceae > Polaribacter. The sequence continues at coordinate 14,936 of CBDTZS010000050.1, forward strand.
ATTAATGGGGAGTAGTATTTACATTTTAGCAGGAAACGTCTATAACTGGAAAGTACAGCACAATGTATTACATCATACATTTACCAATATTAAAGGACATGATGAAGATATTGATGCTGGTAGAATTATTCGCTTTTCTAAACATTCAAAATGGTTACCAATACACCAATTTCAAAAATTTTATTCAATATTTCTATATGGTTTACTTACCATTAACTGGGCTATAACTACTGATTTTAAACAAATGAGCAGTTATTTAAAACGTAAACTATCATACGGAAAGTTCCCTAATCCTAAAGTGGAATGGACAAAACTAGTAGTATCTAAAGTTCTATACTATTCTTTATGGGTGGTATTACCATTACTTGTTATGGATATTGCTTGGTGGAAAGTTTTACTTGGCTTCTTTATCATGCATTATACAGCAGGTATGATTTTAAGTGTTGTTTTTCAATTAGCGCATGTCGTACCAAATACTAAAATGCCTTTACCTGATAAAGAAGGGAATTTAGAACATACTTGGGCAGTTCATCAATTATACACTACTTCTAATTTTGCGCCTAAAAACTGGTTGGTTAACTTTTATACTGGCGGATTAAATCATCAAGTTGAACATCATATTTTTCCTCATATTTCGCATGTTCACTATAACAAATTAGCGAAAATAGTAAAAGAAACGGCAGAAGAATTCAATTTACCTTACAACGAGTATAAATCAATGACAAGAGCTCTTATTGAGCACTTTAAACAATTAAGTTCTTTAGGTGTAAAACCTCAAGCAGCTTAACTTACAACAACACACAACTTAACAACACAATGTCAAACGCATTATCAAACAGAATTAACAGCTTACCTATTTCACAAACTTTAGCGATGGCAGCTAAAGCAAGAGAGTTAAAAGCAGCAGGTAGAGATATTATTAGTTTAAGTTTGGGAGAACCAGATTTTAACACTCCCGACTTTATTAAAGATGCCGCTATTGAAGCAATTAACCAAAATTATAGTTCATATACTCCAGTTGATGGATATGTAGAATTAAAAGAAGCTATTTGCGTAAAATTTAAGCGTGATAATAATTTAACCTATACTCCAAATCAGATTGTAGTATCTACAGGTGCAAAACAATCTATTGCAAATATTGCACAGGTTTTATTAAACCCTGGAGACGAGGTTTTATTACCCGCTCCGTATTGGGTGAGTTATTCGGCAATTGCTACTTTATGTGAAGCTAAATTTGTTGAAATTCCTTCTTCTATCGAGAATGATTTTAAAATTACTCCAGCACAATTAGAAGCAGCAATTACGCCTAAAACAAAAATGATTTTCTTTAACTCACCAAACAACCCAAGTGGTACTATTTATAGTGAGGCAGAATACAGAGCTTTAGCGAAAGTATTAGAGAATCATCCGAATATATATATTTTATCTGATGAAATATACGAACACATTAACTATGGTACTAAGCCTTTTAGTTTTGCTGCTATCGAAAATATGTATGATCGTACTATTACCGTTAACGGATTAGCAAAAGCATTTGCTATGACAGGTTGGAGAATTGGTTTTATTGGTGCTCCACAATGGATAGCCAAAGCATGTACGAAAATGCAAGGTCAAATTACTTCAGGAACTAACTGTATTGCACAACGCGCTGCAATCACAGCTGTTTTAGCAGAACCTAGCAAGGTTCAATACATGGTAGATGAATTTAAAGTTCGTAGAGATTTAGTCTTGGATTTATTAGGTAAAATTGACGGATTTAAACTAAATGTACCTGAAGGTGCTTTTTATGTTTTTCCTGATATTTCTGCATTCTTCGGAAAAACGATTCAAGGAAAAGAAATTAAAAATGCTAGTGATTTTTCTATGCTATTATTAGAAGAAGCGAATGTAGCTACGGTTACTGGTGAAGCTTTTGGCGCACCTGCTTGTATTCGTATGTCATATGCAGCGTCAGAATTACAATTACGTGAGGCTGTTAGAAGAATTAAAGAAGTATTGAGTTAATATTTTTTTTATACAAAACGAAAGAAATTTCTTATAGTCAAACAAGGGTCGTAATTTAAAAATTACTACCCTTGTTTCTTTGCTTTTAAAATATTTTAGACACATTTTATAAAACACTAAAACCGTACTCCTAAAGAATATTTAACACTCAAAGGTGTACTAAATTTATAATAAAAATGCTGCTTTCTATTATTAATATACTTTTGAATCCATTTTCTTTTTTATTATTCATTACTTTTTCATTCCGTAAAGAATCCTCTTTTTTTACGAAAGAAGGCACCAATGTTATAAAGCTAAAACTAGTGCCCTATCTATTTTTCTCTCTTATTTATCTTATTATTGTACTAGGGCTAGCCTATCTCTGTAGTATTTACGTTGATTTTAATATTTGGAAGATTTTCGTTCCTAAAAACCTATTGATTTCAGCTATTACCTGGATGATAACAGTGTTTACTTTACGTACTTATTTGAAGGGAATGGAAGGTAATATTATGGGGTTTATCTTTTTCCCACTGCTTGCTTTGTCTACGCTTACGCTCTTTGTATTTAGTTTTTCTGATATACTGTCGTATCACAAGTTTTTAAGCTTAAATCTTCCTGTATTAAAACTCAACTTTTGGCTTAGACTACTACTGCATTCTTTTATGCCTTTTTATATTTTAATTTATCTTAATTCGAATAAGGATACAAAAGAAAAAGATTGGATAGCTCCAATTTTGAGTATTTTAATACTTCAAATGTTCTTCTTTGGTATTAATTGGATTCTTATTTACCTCTCTGGAAACTCATTAAGCTTGTCACTTTTTTTTGGCGAAGGACAAACCATTCTATATTACTTACCAATGCTTGGAGGTTTTTTATGCTATCTTTTATTCTTTATTTCCAAAATGATTCTCTCTAAAAAAGGGAAACAAAATAAATTAGAAATTATATCTTATTATATCGTGTTTCTTACTTTTGGCTTTATAATATTAGAAATTATAAATTACCTGAATTTAATAATCCCTTTTTTTAATTAATATAACTTTGGTATAGTTTTATAACACTATTTTTCATCTTAGTATACAACCTCTACTTTAACAGTAACCTTTTTATTCTTTTAAAAAACGATCATTACTAAAGCCAAAGCAAACATTGAAACTTTTAAAATAGTACCTGTTTCACTATATAACCTTGAACTACTTTTTCTTAATTTATTTTTAACTCTAAATAAAGATTGCGCTTTCATAGAGCAAACACCCTGTTTAATTTCTTCTTTGTAGGCCGATGTTAAAATTCCTCTATCTAATACTAAATAATTTGCTGTTGATTTCATGATTGTTGCTTTTAATTGATTACACTAGTTCGACGGTAATCAAGATAAAATGTTACAAGACTATTTTCATGTAACATTCAAATAATCAACAACAAAACGACATTGTCTTTTAATAAAGTTCAGTGAGAATGGTTTACACAAATTAATATTGGGCATTAAAAAACAGTATTTTAATAATATTATTTTAACTTTTTTTTAACTAAAAAAATTCTAAAACGGCACCTTAAATAATTTTTTGCGTTTCTTTTTCTTTAACTTTTTTAGGTACAGTACTTTTTTATCGTAATCAATAAAAGCTTTTCCACTTTCTAAAATATCTGCACCAATAATTCCATCAACTTTTTCAGCATTGTGCTGCGTTAAGGCGGTATTTACATGCATTAAATCAAACAACACCAAATTACATTGACCTGTTTTCCATTTTCCTATTTTCAATGAATTATTTTCTGATTTCTGAGTTTCCATATCTGTAGCTCCTGCCCCTGCTGCTTTCACTTCACTCTCTTCAGATATTAGTTTAAACTGGGCTATTAAATCTAATCCAACGCACGAATTTGAAGCACCAGTATCTAAAATGAACGTCCCTTTTACGCCATTAATTTTTGCTTTCAGCTCTAAATGATTCGTTACTATTTTTTTGAGTTTTATCTTTATGTATTTCTTTTTCTTTAATATTTTTTTCAAACTTGTCATTTCTCGTACTTTTGTGTCGTAAATACAAACATACGTCATTACGAACAAAGCGAAGTAATCTTCATTTTAAGAATGCTTCCTTTTACTCGCAATGACAAACAAAATAGAAATGATTACAGATACACATACCCATTTATATTCAGAGCAGTTCGACGAGGATAGAGACGAAATGATGCAAAGAGCAAAACAAGCTGGAGTTGAACGCTTTTTCATTCCTGCAATTGATAGTTCGTATACTCAAAGAATGTTCGATTTAGAAAAAAATTATCCGAACGATGTCTTTTTAATGATGGGCTTACACCCAACATCTGTTAAAGAAAATTACAAAGAAGAATTAGCCCATGTAAGAGAATGGATTGATACACGTAATTTTTATGCGATTGGCGAAATAGGAATTGACTTATACTGGGATAAAACATTTTTGCAGCAACAACAAGAGGTTTTTAAAACTCAAATTCAATGGGCCAAGGAAAAAAAATTACCAATAGTAATTCATTGTAGGGATGCTTTTGATGAAATTTTTGAAGTGTTAGAAAGTGAAAAAGGAGATGATTTATTCGGGATTTTCCACTGCTTTACAGGGACATTAGAACAAGCACAAAAAGCGATTTCATACAATATGAAATTAGGAATTGGTGGAGTTGCAACTTTTAAAAATGGAAAAATAGATAAATTCTTAAAGGAAATTGATATCAAGCATATTGTTTTAGAAACCGACTCACCTTATTTAGCTCCTACCCCATACCGAGGAAAGCGTAACGAAAGTTCTTATATAACAAATGTCGCTGATAAGTTAGTTGATATTTACGGTTTGACTTTCGAAGAAATTTCGAAAATTACTACTCAAAATTCTAAAGACATTTTTGGTGTCTGATTTACAAACCACATATTATAAAACTCCAATAGGAACAGCAAAAATTGTAGGAAACGAAAACGGAATTCAATCAGTTTCAGTATTAGACGACGACATTAAAACCTCAACTGAAATTCCGTCTTGTTTACAAAATTGCATCACACAATTAGAGGAGTATTTTAACGGAACAAGAACAGTCTTTGATTTAAAATTAAATCCACAAGGAACCGTATTTCAACAATCTGTTTGGAAAGAATTATTAAACATCTCTTTTGGAAAAAGCAGCACCTACTTACAGCAAACAAAACAAATTGGTGATCCGAAAGCAATTAGAGCAGTAGCTTCTGCGAATGGTAAAAATCCTATTTGGATAATTATTCCATGTCACCGAGTTATTGGCTCTGATGGTTCTTTAACAGGGTATGCTGGTGGAGTATGGCGAAAGAAGTGGTTATTAGAACACGAAAGTGGTTGCAAGCAACAAACGTTGTTTTAAAAAGCTATTACTGGTACCAACAAGTACTTTAATTAGAAGGTCTAGCATCTAAAAGATTACTTCGTCATTCTTTCTCGTAATAACGAAAATTTAATTATTAGCTTCATTAAAAACAAAACACAGTGGAGTGGAGTAATCTATAAATAGTATAACGTTCTCCTAAATAAATCACTTCCCCTTTATAATAGCTTAATTCAAATTACGTTTTTCAACAAAAAATTTCTTTAATAAAAAGCTACACTCTTCTTCTAAGACACCGGATACAATTTTCGTTTTTGGATGTAATTTTGTTTGCAATACACTAAAACCTAATTTTAGTTCACTAGCTCCGTAAACAATCTTACCTATTTGAGTCCAATAACTAGCCCCTGCGCACATCTGGCAAGGTTCAAGCGTAACATATAAAATACAGTCTTTTAAATATTTGCCTCCTAAAAAATCAGCCGCAGCGGTAAAAGCTTGCATTTCGGCATGCGCTGTTACATCATTTAACATTTCTGTTAAGTTATGAGCTCTCGCTATTATTTGATCTTTAAAAACGATTACAGCTCCTACCGGAACCTCTCCTTTACCAAAAGCAGTTTCGGCTTCTTGTAAAGCTTTTTTCATAAAGTAAGTATCGTCAAACGGATTTATTTCCATGGTATTGAAAGCCTTTTCAACAAAAGTACCTCAAATTAGTTATTTTTACCAAAAATTACGATTTGATTTCAATCAATACAACCGAAAACAAAAAAGTTTATTTTGCTTCTGATCAGCATTTAGGAGCACCTACAGCCGAGTCTAGTTTTCCTCGTGAGCAAAAATTTATTCGTTGGCTAAATGAAGTTAAGGAAGATGCTGAATCTATTATTTTATTAGGTGATTTATTTGATTTTTGGTTTGAATATAAAACCGTTGTTCCTAAAGGATTTGTTCGTGTTTTAGGAAAGCTTGCAGAAATTAAAGACAGCGGAATTCCTATTTATTTTTTTGTAGGGAACCATGACTTATGGATGTCTGACTATTTCGAAAAAGAATTAAATATCCCTATATATCATACACCACAAGAATTTAATATTGATGGTAAAATACTATTAATTGGTCATGGTGATGGTTTAGGACCCGAAGATAAAGGGTACAAACGCATGAAGAAAGTCTTTACTTTTAAACCTTTTAAATGGCTATTTCGCTGGTTACATCCAGATTTAGGTGTTCGATTAGGTCAATATATGTCGGTTAAAAACAAATTAATCTCTGGTGATGAAGACGCGACCTTTTTAGGAGAAGATAATGAATGGTTAGTACAATACTGTAAACGAAAATTAGAAGCGAAACATTACGATTATTTTGTTTTTGGTCATCGTCATCTTCCTTTAGAAATTCAACTACAAAAAGACAGTAAATACATAAACACTGGTGATTGGGTAACCTATTTCACTTACGGTGTTTTTGAAAATAAAAAACTCTTTTTAAACGAATATAATTCATAAAAAAAAGCACCTTAAAAGGTGCTTTTTAATTATTAAATATTTAGTGTTTTAGAACTTAAAAGTTAATCCTGCTTTAAAAATTGTTCCGCTAAATCCAAATTGATTTACTTCCCAAGGGTATTTAAAACGTCCTCCTAAATCAGTTACAACATCTCCTTTTGTATCAATCGTGTCTGGATATACATCAAATAAGTTATTTACCTGTGCTGTGAAAGAAATCATATCTGAGAACTCGTATCCGAAAGATAAATCAGTTACCACTTTTCCGCTAAATGTTTGATCTTTTCCTGGGTCGGTAGCATGTTGCCATGTAACTTCTCCAAAATACGTGTTATTTAAATTCGCAGTAAACTTCTTAAGTTCATAATTTGCTCCGAATAAAAACTTTGTACTTGGTCTAGCACTAATAATTCTTGACTGCTCTTTTCTATTAAAAATAGCATTTTTGTATCCTGATAATTTAGTTGGAGTTTTCACTTCTCCTTCTAACTCCGTACTATTAATATTTACAGCCAAATTTACACCTAATTTCCCTGAAGCAAAATCAATATTTTTATAACGCATTGAATAATCAAAACCTTGAGTTTTAGTATCAGCTGCATTAATAAAAAACTTAATACTTGTTACACTATTATCATCTAATATTTGTTGTACATCAGCATTTGGGTTTCCATTATCATCAGTTCCTCCAATTTCACCAGAAAATACAACTCTATCTTCAACTGTAATATTATAATAATCTAACGAGATTGTAAAATCTCTAGATGCTTTTACTGTTAAACCTGCTGATATACTTCTAGATGTTTCAGCAAATAATGAAGCTACTCCTAAACCATCAATTCCGGTTACTATTGGATTTACATTACTAAATGTTCCTTGATTAGAAATTGTACTTCCAGAAACTAATGTTTGTACATTACTTAAATAAACTTGATGTAATGAAGGTGCTCTAAACCCCGTACCATATGACGCACGTAACACACCTGCTTCACCTATTTTATATCTTGAATTAATTTTCCATGAAGTATTACCTCCAAAATCAGAATAATCTTCATAACGAGCTGCCCCACCTATTAAGAATTTTTCAGAAATATCCCAATCTAAAGTAGCATACCCTCCAACATTAGTTCTATTTTCACTTAAAGCATT
>CBDTZS010000051.1:0-22467 GCA_965364955.1 uncultured Tenacibaculum sp.
TGAAGAATAGCTAAATGCTCTTGAACTTTTCCGTCGTTAGCTTTGTTTAATAAATCTTTTGTTTTTATTTGGAATCTCTTCTCTTCTTCGGTCGCACGAATAACTTCCGCAGGAATTACTGTAGGAGATCCTTTAGAACTCAAGAAAGTATTTACACCTATAATCGGGAATTCTCCAGTATGCTTTAAAGTCTCATAATACAAACTTTCTTCTTGTATTTTAGAACGTTGATACATGGTTTCCATGGCTCCTAAAACTCCGCCACGTTCCGTAATTCTATCAAATTCTGTTAACACAGCTTCTTCAACTAAATCGGTTAACTCTTCAATAATAAAAGCTCCTTGAATCGGGTTTTCATTTTTCGTTAAACCTAATTCTTTGTTGATAATTAACTGAATTGCCATTGCTCTACGCACCGACTCTTCAGTAGGTGTTGTAATAGCCTCGTCATACGCATTTGTATGCAAAGAGTTACAATTGTCATTAATAGCATATAAAGCTTGAAGTGTTGTACGGATATCGTTAAAATCAATTTCCTGAGCATGTAAAGAACGACCCGATGTTTGAATATGATATTTTAACATTTGTGCTCTCGGGTTAGCACCGTATTTATATTTCAATGCTTTTGCCCAAATTTTACGAGCTACACGACCAATTACTGAGTATTCAGGATCAATTCCGTTTGAGAAAAAGAAAGATAAGTTTGGTCCGAATTTATTAATGTCCATACCACGAGATAAGTAGTATTCAACATAGGTAAATCCGTTAGATAATGTCAATGCTAATTGTGTAATAGGGTTGGCACCAGCTTCTGCAATATGGTATCCAGAAATTGAAACTGAATAAAAATTACGTACTTGTTCCTTAATAAAATATTCTTGTACATCACCCATTAAACGCAAAGCAAATTCCGTAGAAAAAATACAGGTATTTTGTGCTTGATCTTCTTTTAAAATATCTGCTTGTACCGTACCACGAACTTGTGCTAAAGTAGTTTTTTTGATTTCTGCATATACATCTGCAGGTAAAATCATATCGCCAGTTAAACCTAGTAATAGTAATCCTAAACCATCATTTCCTTGGGGTAAATCTCCTTGGTAGGTTGGTCTTTCTAAACCTTTTGAATCATAAATTTCATTGAATTTAGCTTCAACTAGTTCTTCTAAGTTATTTTCTTTTATGTACTGCTCACAATTCTGATCGATAGCAGCATTCATGAAAAAACCTAACAACATCGGCGCAGGACCATTAATTGTTAAACTTACTGAAGTTAAGGCATGTGTTAATTCGAAACCAGAAAACAACTTCTTAGCATCATCTAAACAACAAATAGAAACTCCTGCGTTTCCTATTTTTCCGTAAATATCTGGTCTTTCACCAGGATCATTACCATACAGGGTTACACTATCAAAAGCTGTTGACAAACGCTTTGCAGGCATCCCTAAACTTACATAATGAAAACGTCTGTTGGTACGTTCTGGACCACCTTCACCAGCAAACATTCTTGTCGGATCTTCACCTGTTCTTTTAAACGGATATAATCCTGCGGTATACGGAAATTCACCAGGAACATTTTCTTGTAAATTCCAACGTAATAAATCTCCCCAAGCTTGGTATTTTGGTAAGGCTACTTTCGGAATTTGTGTATGCGATAAAGATTCACTGTGTGTATCTATATTTATAGTTTTATCTCTTACTTTAAAGCTATAGACAGGGTCTTTATATTTTTTAACTTTCTCCTTCCAGTTTAAAATTACTTCCCAGTTATGAGGGTCAAGGTTTAGTTTTACCTTGTCGAATTGAGCAATTAATAACTTTAAAAACTCTTGATCATCTTTTGCTGTTTCAAGAGAAAGAATATTTTCTTCGTTTAATCCTGTTTTAGTAATTTCTACAGGCGAATTTGTAATAGATTCTATTGTTTGATGAATACCGTATAATTTTTGAGCAACTATAACTTGATCATCTGCTTTTTTATCATAAGCTCTATTACTTTCTGATATTTCAGATAAATAACGAACTCTTCTTGGTGGAATTACAAATATCTTTTCAGACATTTCTTTGGTGATTTCCATTTTCGATTTTAAATCAACTCCCGTTTTTTCAACCAATTTATCCATAATACGTTTGTACAACGTATTCATTCCTGGGTCATTAAATTGAGAAGCAATGGTTCCAAAAACAGGCATATCATCCATATGAACATCCCATAGGTTGTTATTACGCATGTATTGTTTTTTTACATCACGTATCGCATCTAAAGCACCACGCTTATCAAATTTATTAAGGGCTACTAAATCAGCAAAATCAAGCATGTCAATTTTCTCTAGCTGAGTAGCAGCACCAAATTCAGGCGTCATTACATATAGAGACGTATCAGAATGTTCTATAATCTCAGTATCAGATTGCCCAATACCAGAAGTTTCTAAAATAATTAAATCAAACTCAGCGGCCTTTAAAACCTCAATTGCTTCATTTACATATTTTGATAGAGCTAAGTTAGATTGACGTGTTGCTAAAGAACGCATATAAACACGTTCATTATTAATCGCATTCATACGAATACGGTCACCTAATAAAGCGCCTCCTGTTTTACGTTTAGAAGGATCAACAGAAATTAATCCGATGGTTTTTTCAGGGAAATCAACTAAGAAACGACGTACTAGTTCGTCGACTAAACTTGATTTTCCAGAACCACCAGTTCCTGTAATTCCTAAAACAGGTGTTTTAGAGTTTTTATTTTTTTCGTGAATTGCATCTAACGTTTCTTTTGCTACTTCAGGAAAGTTTTCTGCAGAAGAAATAATACGAGCAATGCTTCCAATTTCTTTGTTAGCTAAATGATTAATTTCTCCGTTTAAAACATCACCAACTGCAAAGTCAGAAGTTTTAACTAGGTCGTTAATCATTCCTTGTAAGCCTAATTCACGACCATCATCTGGAGAATAAATACGAGTAATTCCATACTCCATGAGTTCTTTAATCTCATCAGGAAGAATTACACCACCACCACCACCAAAAATCTTGATATGGTTAGCGCCTTTTTCTTTTAATAAATCATACATGTATTTAAAATACTCATTGTGCCCTCCTTGGTAAGATGTAATAGCAATAGCATTTGCATCTTCTTGTATGGCGCAGTTTACTACTTCTTCTACGCTTCTATCGTGTCCTAAGTGAATTACTTCAACTCCGGTAGATTGAATGATTCGACGCATAATATTTATGGCAGCATCGTGTCCATCAAATAATGCAGCAGCAGTTACAATTCGTACTTTATGTATAGGTTTATAGGGTGCTATTTGTTCCATTCGTAAATTTTATAAAAAATTGGTGGTGCAATTTACGAAATTCTTAAAGAATTTGAAGATTCCTTGTAAGTATTATAAGTATTTAAGAAACGCCCAAATTTTTCTTTTATCTAGGTAATATAAATTATGCTCGTTAGCATAAGCTTCACGTTCAAAACTTATGTTTTTATAGGCTTTATAAGTTTTTCTGTAAATACACAATTTAACAAACCATTCAATAAAATAAAAGAGGTAGAAGAAAATAATTAAAAGCTCTTGTTGTTGTTGTAAATGAATTTTTTCGTGATTGATAAGTTCAGAACAGTGTTTTAAATCTTTTCTTTTTAAAAAGATAAAAGGGTATAAGGTTAGTCCAACAAAACCTTTAGGAACCATAAGTTTAGAAATAAAAATCATAAACAACTAGATATCTAGGGGGTAAAAATACTCATTTATATTTTATACGGATGTGTTGGGTGTTTTTAATCAGCTTCCTAAGAGCTTGTAATTAATTTTTTAAGCAACGATTTTAATATAGGGTTTCTATTGTTTTTGTCCCAAACTACCGATAAGGTGGTACGCTGAGGTATGTTATTAAGCTCTATAAATTTCACATTCATATCGTATCCGTATTGAAGTGATTTTGGAACAATTGATAAGCCAAAATTATTTTCTACTAATTTATAGATGGAAGCAGCGTGAATGGTATTATGAGATACTACGGGAACAAATTTACTGTCATCAAAAATTTGCATTACTTTTTCATAGTAAGACGGACTATAAGAAGGATCGAAAAGTATGAAAGATTCATCTTTTAACTGATGCAATCCTTTAAAATTAGCAGTGTCTACTGGATGTTTTTTTGGCAATACTAAACAAAATGATTCTTTTAAGAGGGGCTTTATAGCGAGCCCTCTAGGTACACGATCTAATCTTACAAAACCTACATCAATGTCTTGAGAAAGTAAACTGTCAATCTGTTTTTCGTTGTCCATTTCCTTTAATCCGAACTGAACATTGGGGTGTTCTTTTTTAAATTCAATTAATAAATTAGGAATAATCTCTTGCATTGCAGAACCTACATAACCAAAATTTAAATGTCCATCTTTTCCTTCTTGTAGTAGTTTAGCGTATTCAAAAACGTGTGCTAGGTTTTTTAAATTCTGAGTAAGCTCCTTTTTTAAGTAGCTTCCTGCTTCTGTTAATGCTACTTTTCGGTTGTGTCGAAGAAATAACTGAATTTCTAAATCTTCTTCCATTTGTTTTATCTGTCTGCTCAACCCGGGTTGAGAAATAAAGAGACGTTCGGCAGCTTTTCTAAAATGTAAATCTTCAGCTACGGCTAAAAAATAGCGTAAGTGACGCAATTCTATTTGATTACCCATGGTTATTAATTAATGACTTTATAGGTCTTGTTGGTTATCAAAAATAGAAATAACTTTGTAAAAAACAAAAGAGAACCCATGTTTAAATACGGAATAGATACATTAACTGTAAATAAAGTAATTGCGATTGCAGAAGGCGCTTTAAAAGCTGTAGTTACAAAGGAAGCAGTAATAAAAATAAATGAATGTAGAAGAAAGGTAGAGGTAATGGCGAATTCAGCTATTGCTACTTACGGAATCAATACTGGTTTTGGTCCTTTATGTGATGTGCAAATTTCGCCTGCGGAAACAAGTAAACTACAAGAGAATTTATTAATTACTCATGCCGTTGGTGTTGGGAATCCTATTGATGAAAAATTATCTAAAATAATGATGATTTGTAAAGTGCATGCGCTTTGTCAAGGTTTTTCAGGAGTACGTTTAGAGTTAATCGAACGTATTATTTACTTTATTGAAAATGATTTATTACCTGTTGTTCCTGAGCAAGGATCGGTAGGAGCTTCGGGAGACTTAGCACCGTTATCACATCTTTTCTTACCATTATTAGGAGAAGGAGAATTTTGGGAGGGTAAAGAAATTATTCCTGCTAAAGAGGTATTGAAAAAGCATGATTTAGAACCATTAACTTTAATGGCTAAGGAAGGTTTGGGTTTAATTAACGGGACTCAGTTTATTTTAGCACACGCCATTTTAGGATTGAAAAAAATGGAATATGTGTTAGATTTAGCAGATGTTACTGGAGCTATGACACTAGAAGGGTATTCTGGAAACGTATCGCCGTTTAAAGAAGAGTTACATTTAATTCGTCCGTTTAAAGGGAATTTAAAAGTAGCAGAACGCATGCGTATGTTATTAAAAGATTCAGAAAACGCTGCAGATTCTAATTTTCCTAGAGTACAAGATCCGTATTCAATACGTTGTATGCCACAAGTACATGGAGCATCGAGAAATGCCTATGCGCATTTATATGAGTTAGCAGAAATAGAAATGAATTCAGTTACTGATAATCCTATTGTGTTAAGTGAAACAGAAGCAATTTCTGGAGGGAATTTTCATGGGCAACCTTTAGCAATGGCGTTAGATTATACGTCTATTGCAGCTTCTGAATTAGGAAATATAGCAGACAGACGTTGTTATTTGTTATTAGAAGGAAAGCATGGTTTGCCAAGGTTATTAACAGAAGCGGGAGGGTTAAATTCTGGATTTATGATTCCTCAATATACAACAGCAGCTTTAGTAACTGAAAATAAATCGTTGTGTTTTCCGCCATCAGCAGACAGTGTACCAACCTCATTAGGACAAGAAGATCATGTATCTATGGGAAGTATTTCAGGAAGAAAATTCAACCAAATATTAGGAAATATAGATAAGATATTAGCGATTGAATTAATGTATGCTGCACAAGCAATGGACTTTAGAAGACCAAATACATTTTCGCCAATATTAGAAGAAAATTTCAAAATTATTAGAGATAAAGTAGCTAAGCTAGAAGAAGACCGTGTGCTTAAAGATGATATTAATATGTTGATAAACATGGTTAAAAATCAGGAATTTACAGTTCGTTAAAAAAATAAATTATGATGTCATTTAAAAAACAGATCAAGCAAGGTATTCCTACTGAATTACCTGAAATTCCGGTTTATGATTCGTCAATAAACAGGGCTCCGAAACGTAAAGATATTTTAACGGCTGAAGAAAAAAAGTTAGCGTTAAGAAATGCATTACGGTATTTCGATAAAAAGCATCATGCTGTTTTATTACCCGAGTTTGCTGAAGAATTAAAGGAATATGGTAGAATTTACATGTACCGTTTTCGTCCTACGTATAAGATGCATGCAAGAGATATTAAAGAGTATCCAGGTAAATGTACACAGGCAAAAGCAATCATGTTAATGATTCAGAATAATTTAGATTATGCGGTAGCGCAACATCCACACGAACTAATTACGTATGGTGGTAACGGAGGGGTCTTTTCTAACTGGGCACAATATTTATTAACCATGCAGTATTTGTCTAAAATGACGGATAAGCAAACGTTAACAATGTATTCTGGCCATCCGATGGGGTTATTTCCATCACATAAAGATGCACCAAGAGTTGTGGTTACGAATGGTATGATGATTCCGAATTATTCTAAACCAGATGATTTAGAAAAATTTAATGCATTAGGAGTTACTCAATACGGTCAAATGACTGCTGGTAGTTATATGTATATCGGGCCACAAGGTATTGTGCATGGTACCACAATTACGGTATTAAATGGTTTTCGTAAAATTAAAAAAGAACCAAAAGGAAACTTGTTTTTAACAGCAGGTTTAGGAGGAATGAGTGGAGCACAACCAAAAGCAGGTACAATTGCTGGTTGTATTACTGTGTGTGCTGAGGTAAATCCGAAGATTACACAAATTCGTTTAGAGCAAGGTTGGATTGATGAAAAAATCACGGATTTAGATGCGTTAGTTGCACGTGTACGTAAAGCAAAAGAAAACGAAGAAGTAGTATCATTAGCTTATTTAGGTAATATTGTTGACGTTTGGGAGAAATTCGATGAAGCGAATGTTCATGTCGATTTAGGTTCAGATCAAACATCATTACACAATCCTTGGGCTGGTGGTTATTACCCTGTAGATATTTCTTTTGAAGAAGCGAATGAGATGATGGCTAACGAGCCAGAATTATTTAAAGAGAAAGTACAGTCTACATTACGTCGTCATGCAAAAGCGATTAATAAACATACTACAAAAGGAACGTATTTCTTTGATTATGGAAATGCATTTTTATTAGAAGCAAGTAGAGCAGGAGCCGATGTAATGTCTGATAATCCTACTATTGGTAGAGAATTCAAGTACCCAAGTTATGTACAAGATATAATGGGGCCAATGTGTTTCGATTATGGTTTCGGGCCTTTTCGTTGGGTGTGTGCTTCTGGAAAGCCAGAAGATTTAGCAATAACAGATGCGATTGCTTGTAAAGTTTTAGAAAAATTAAAGAAAAATTCTCCAGAAGAAATTCAGCAGCAAATGACTGATAATATTCAATGGATAAAAGGAGCTCAAGAAAATAAATTAGTAGTAGGTTCACAAGCACGTATTTTATACGCAGATGCTGAAGGACGTACGAAAATTGCGGAAGCTTTTAACAAGGCAATTAAGAAAGGTAAAATAGGAAATGTAGTATTAGGTCGTGATCATCATGATGTGTCTGGTACCGATTCTCCATATCGTGAAACGTCTAATATTTACGATGGTTCTCGTTATACCGCAGATATGGCAATACAAAATGTAATTGGAGATAGCTTTAGAGGAGCTACTTGGGTTTCTATTCACAATGGTGGTGGAGTAGGCTGGGGAGAAGTTATAAACGGAGGATTTGGCATGCTTCTTGATGGTTCTAAAGACGCATCAAGACGCTTAAAATCAATGCTTTTCTGGGATGTTAATAACGGAATAGCAAGAAGAAGTTGGGCAAGAAATGAAGAGGCTGTTTTTGCAATTAAAAGAGCAATGAAATCAGAAAAAAACTTGCAAGTTACAGTACCGAATTTAGTAGATGATGCATTATTTGAAAAAGTGTAAATATTAAGAAAATGAAAATTATAAAATTACTTTTTTTGCCAATCATCGTTTTAATTATGACTTCTTGTAGTTCGGTAAGAGTTACTACAGATTATGATACGAAAGTTGATTTCAATAAATACAAAACCTTTGCCTTTTATAAAAAAGGAATTGATAAAGCATCAATTTCAGATTTAGATAAAAAACGGATTATGCGAGCTATTGAAACGGAATTATTAGCAAAAGGAATGACAAAATCTTCGTCGCCTGATGTTTTAGTAAGTTTGTTTACAAAATCTCGTGAGAGAATCAATATCAATGATAATATGTATGGGGGATTTTATTATCCAAGGTATTACGGTATGAGTTCAGTAAGAGTATCTCAGCATACAGAAGGAACCTTGTTTATTGATTTGTTAGATGCTCAAAAAAAGGAACTGGTATGGCAAGGAATTGGTACAGGTGCATTAAGAACGAGTAGTGTTGAACGTAAAGAAATTCGAATAAAAGAATTTGTAAACGAGATCATGGCAAAATATCCCCCTGGTAGCGAAAAAAAGTAAAAATAGATTTCTAAAAAACTGAAAGCATCAAATAAATTTTATTTGATGCTTTTTTTTATGAAAATAAATCAAAAAAAGTGTAACAAAAGAGTACTTAAACCTACTGATATGTAAATTAATAAATAACCTAGGAGGAAGCACTAGGGAATTAAATTCAATTGGGCTATCGCCTTGTGATTAAAATCAACAAAACCAAAAGATATGAAACTAGTTATTGAGAATTTAACCAAAACCTATAAGAATGGTGTAAAAGCTATTGATGGTTTAAATTTAGAAATAGGAACAGGTATGTTCGGTTTATTAGGTCCTAACGGAGCAGGTAAGTCATCTTTAATGAGAACTATTGCAACCTTGCAAAGTCCTGATTCGGGATCAATAACTTTTGGAGATATCAATGTTTTAGAAGATAAAATGTCTTTGCGTAAAGTGTTAGGGTATTTGCCACAATCTTTTGGGGTATATCCAAAAATGTCTGCGGAAGATTTACTAGATTATTTTGCAACTTTAAAAGGTGTCGCTTCGAAATCTGATCGTGAGAAGTTAGTGAAAAAAGTATTAGAGATTACTAATTTATACGAAGTTAGAAAAAAATATGTAGCTGGTTATTCAGGAGGGATGAAGCAACGTTTCGGTATTGCTCAATTGCTTTTAAATAATCCTAAATTAATTATTGTAGATGAACCAACAGCGGGTTTAGATCCAGCAGAGCGACATCGTTTTTTAAATGTGTTGCGTGAAGTGGGAACTAATTGTACGGTTATTTTTTCTACCCATATTGTTGAAGATGTTAAAGAGTTATGTAAAGAAATGGCAATTTTAAATGGTGGTCGCATTTTAAAGCATACCACTCCAATGGAAGCTACCAAAGAAATTGAAGGTCAAGTTTGGACGAAAATTATCAATAGAGATGATTTAGAAAGTGTAGAGGCTACTTTTAATGTGCTTTCTTCTAATTATAATCAAGATAATACGTTAAACGTACGTGTTTTTGCAGCTGAAAAACCAGCAGCAGATTTTGTGCCTGCAGAACCGCAATTAGACGATGTGTATTTTATCGCTTTAAAAGATGATCAGCCAGTAACGGCCTAATTAATCAACCAAATCATTTTTTAACTCAAAAAATAAAATATATGTTTTTTACCATATTTAAACACGAATTAAAATACTGGTTTAAGAAACCAGCAATCTATATCTATGCAGCAATTTTCTTTTTGCTAGCATTATTTTTATCTGCAAGCTCTGCAGGTGTTTTTGACTTTTTAACTGTAACAACAGGGTCTTCTAAAATTGTGAATTCGCCAACGGCGATTAACGGTATGTTTAATACCTTAGCTATTTTCTTATTCTTTTTATTTCCATCTATAATCGGAGCATCGGTATATAGAGATTATAAAAGTAATATGCATTCGATTTTATATTCCTATCCGTTTAGTAAAATAAATTATTTATCAGCAAAATTTTTAAGTTCTTTCTTAATTGTATTGTTAATTATTTTGGTTGCTGGTTTAGGTTTGTTTATTGGTTTTAGATTACCTGGAACCAATTCAGAAATTGTAGGCGTTTTTAATTTTTCAGCCTATGCTCATTCTTATTTAGTGTATATTATTCCGAATGTATTGTTATTTGGAATCATTGTTTTTGGAGTGGTAACATTTACTAGAAATATTGCCGCAGGGTTTATAACCGTTTTATTGTTACTATTTGTTCAAGGAATGGCGGAAAGTTTGTTGTCGAATCCCGACAATCGTTTTTTAACAGCCTTATTTGATCCTTTCGGAGGACAAGCAGCTAATTATTATACACGTTATTGGACAGTTGCAGAACAAAATGAGCTAATGCCTCCTTTTAAAGGTGTAGTGATTTATAATAGATTATTATGGTTAGGGATTTCAAGTTTGGTTTTAGCAGGAGTTTATAAATTATTTTCATTCAGCCAAAATGCGTTTTCATTCAGTTTTAAAAAGAACAAAGGAGAGCGTATGATCAAACAAAATTTTGGAGGAATTACAAGGGTTGAATTACCAAAAGTAAAATACGAATACTCGTTTTGGAATGATATAAAAACGACATGGAAATTATCGAATATCGATTTTAAATACATCGTTACAAGTTTACCTTTTATCAGTATTTTATTAGTTGGATTGATTTTTATCTTAATAAGTGCTTTAACAGCAGGAGAATTATTTGGAACAAAAACATATCCTACTACATGGCAAATGTTATTGGTTCCTGGAAGTGCGTTTAGTTTGTTTATCAATTTAATGACCTTCTTGTATGCTGGTATGTTAGTTCATAGAGCCAAAATTGCAGGAACAAACCATATTGTTGATGTTACTCCTGTTAAAAACTGGACATTGTTGTTTTCTAAACTTATTGCTTTGTTAAAAATGCAATTAGTAATGTTAGCAGTAATCGTAGTTGCAGGTATGTTTTTTCAAATTTATAAAGGCTATTATAATTTTGAAATTATGCATTATTTACAGGAAGTATATGGGTTGAAATTTATTCATTTTGTTATTTGGGCGCTACTAGCATTGTTTATTCAATCGTTGTTAGAAAATCCATATTTAGGGCTTTTTGTATTGTTAGTAATTGCAATAGGAATACAATTTTTAGGTTTTGCAGGTTTAGAGCAAGCAGTATTTAAATACAATCAAGGTCCAAATTATTCGTATTCAGATATGAATGGCTATGGAGCTTCGTTTAGTAGCTATTTTGCCTATAAAATATATTGGTTGCTAGGCGGTTTAATTGCGTTGGTTTTGGCAAGTTTATTCTGGGTGCGTGGATTACCTCATTCGTTTATGGAAAGATTATCGATATTCGGAAAGCGATTTAATTTAAAAATAGCAGGAATTTTAACGGTCTTATTAATTGGTTTCTTTGGTTTAGGAGCTCGTATTTATTATGAAGATAATTCATTAAATACCCGTCGTTCTTCAAAAGAAAGAGAACAATTACAAGTTAGTTGGGAAAAAGAGTATAAAAAGTATGAAGGAAAAGCACAACCACGTATTGTAGCTGTAAACGTTGCTATGAATATTTTTCCGAAGACAAGAGATTTCAAGTCTTCAGGAACCTATAAGATGATTAACAAAACGAACGAAGCAATTGATAGCGTTTTCTTAAACCATAATCAATACCCGAGTACGTTTGAGTTTAATAAGCCAAATACATTGGTGCTAGAAGATTCAATTCAGAACTTTGATATTTATAAGTTCGACACACCGCTACAACCTGGTGATAGTTTAGAATTGAAATTTACAGTTCATAACAAGCCAAATACTTTTTTACGTAGCCATTCTCCAGTATTAGCTAACGGAACGTTTATGAATAGTAGTATTTATCCGTCTTTAGGATATGCTGCTTCTGGGGAATTAACAGATGATAAAACACGAAAGAAATTCGATCTTGTTAAGAATGAATTGCGTCCTCATCCATCAGATAGTACAGCATTGGGAGATACCTATATTTCTAAAGATGCAGATTGGATAGATTTTGAAGCAACTGTTTCAACTTCCGAAGATCAAGTAGCAATCGCTCCAGGGTATTTACAAAAAGAATGGACAAAAGATGGTCGTCGTTACTTTCATTATAAAATGGATAGTAAAATTTTAAATTTCTATGCGTTTAATTCAGCAAAATATGAAATTAAAAAAGACAAGTGGAATGATGTAAACTTAGAAATTTATTATCAAAAAGGACATGAGTATAATTTAGATAGGATGTTTAAAGGTATTAAAGCTTCGTTAGCTTATAATTCTAAAAACTTTAGTCCATATCAACATAAGCAAGTGCGTATTGTAGAGTTTCCAAGAACAGGAGGTAGTTTTGCACAATCATTTCCAAACACGATTCCGTTTTCAGAAGCTATTGGTTTTATTGCTGATGTAGATGATACAGATGAGGGAGGTGTTGATTATCCGTTTGCAATTACGGTTCATGAATTAGCACACCAATGGTGGGCACATCAAGTGATAGGAGCTGATGTTTTAGGAGCAACAATGTTGTCTGAAAGTTTGTCTGAATACGTGTCTTTAAAAGTATTAGAGCATGAGTATGGGAAATCTAAAATGCGAAAATTCTTAAAGAAAGCTTTAGATGGTTATTTACAGCAACGTACTTTTGAACGTAAACGTGAAAAGTCGTTAATGTATAATGACGGTCAAGGTTATATTCGTTACCAAAAAGGGTCGTTAGTTTTTTATGCTCTGAGCGACTATATTGGAGAAGAAAAATTAAATGAAGCTTTGAAAGAATACGTTGAAAAAGTAAAGTTTCAAGAAGCACCATATACAACTTCAATCGAAATGGTTGATTATATAAGAAAAGTAACACCTGATAGTTTACAATATGTAATAAAAGATATGTTCGAAACTATTACGTTGTATAAAAACAGGGTTACAAAAGTAGATTCTAAAAAATTAGAAAATGGTAAATACCAAGTAGATATTGAGTTTGAAGTTTCTAAATATCGTAATGATGAAAAAGGAAAGCGTTATTATGGTGAGCAAGTAGGAGATACGTTGACTTATAAAACCGATAAAATGAAGAAACCAGTATTGTCAGTTAAATTAGCTGATTATGTTGATATCGGTATTTTTGGCGAAGAAGAAATAGATGGTAAAAAGAAAGAAGTAGAGTTGTATTTAAAGAAACATAAGGTTACTCAAATTGATAACAAAATTTCTATTATTGTTGACAAAAAACCTATTGAAGTAGGAGTAGACCCTTACAATAAGCTAATTGATACAAAATCTAATGATAACAGAAGGAAACTGTAATAAATAATAATATTTAACAAAAAGACTGTCAAATTTGGCAGTCTTTTTGTGTTTAAAAAAGAATACTTTTGTAAGTATGTATAATAAGCGAATAGAGTTAGCTGAAGGAGATTTTTATTACAATGAAGATGGATACCGTGTTTTTACCGAAAAGTATCATTTAAAAAGAGGTCATTGTTGTAAAAATGGGTGTAAACACTGTCCCTACGGTTATGATAAAAAAAAAGATAGTTTTAAATAATGTGACAATTACCAATTAATTGTTTCTAAAAAGTATATAAATTAGACAAATATGAAAAAAGTTATAGCAGTAGCATTTGTAGTTTTATTAACAGGATGTGCAGAATTACAAAAAGTAGTAAACCAATTACCACAAGGAGGAGGTGTTTTGTCGCAACAGCAAATAGGAAATGGTTTGCGCCAAGCATTAGATAACGGAATTAAAAATCAAGTAGCTAGACTAACAGCTAAAGATGGTTTTTATAGAAATGAATTGGTAAAGATTATATTGCCAAAAGAATTACAAGCTGTAGATAATACTTTGCGAAAAATAGGCTTAAGTAACTTAGCAGATGAAGGATTAAAAGCTATTAATAGAACAGCAGAAGATGCCGTTAAAACAGCAACCCCAATTTTTGTAAACGCAGTTAAACAAATAAGTTTTAACGATGCTAAAAATATTTTATTAGGTGAGCAAAATGCAGCTACCTCTTATTTAGAAGGGAAAACGAATACAGCATTGTACAATCAATTTAACCCGGTAATTAAAAAGTCTTTTGCAAAAGTAGGAGCAGACAAAATTTGGTCTAATTTAATTGCTAGATATAATAAGATACCTTTTGTAAAAAGAGTGAATCCAGATTTAACAGATTATGTAACAGATCAGGCCTTAAAAGGAGTTTTTACAATGATAGCTGTTGAAGAAAAAGGAATTCGTGAAAAGGTTGGTTTACGTAATACCGCTTTATTACGTCAGGTATTTGCGTTGCAAGACATTAAGTAATTTTTAAAACTTATGAAAAAAGGGTTCGCAAATTTGTGAACTCTTTTTTTGTTAAAACAGGAAAAACCCTGATTTTTCAAAGGGGGTTAATTTTATGCCTTTGAAAATTAAATATTTACGTATATTTATAGAACGTTTAACCACATTCAGCATGTCAAGAATTAATCAATTACATAGATATAGAATGCATCTTGAAGAGAGGTACCGTAAATTAGTTGAAAGAGCTAATGATTATAAATATGAAGATGAGTGTAAAAGTGATCGCTCTGCTTTTAAGGCAATGCAAGTATTAGAAAAACTTAATAGAGTGAAATATTTAGATAAAGATATATCAAATACAGCTGTGTAGCTTTTTAAAATAATCAAAAGCTTTTAGTAACCTACTACCGTACCAAGAAAACATCTCGCCATCAACCAAAATAATTTTTGATTGACTAGAATGTTTTGTTATTTCATTAATATGCTCCTTTTTAAAAGGATAAGGTTCTGATGAAAGGAAAATTAAATCTGGTTTCCCTTCTTTTGTTATGTTTTGTAATTCAATTTCAGGATAACGCTCTTGGTTTCTGTATATATTCTTAAACTTGTTTACTTCTAAAAGGTAGTTAATGAAAGTGTTGTTTCCTGCAACCATCCAAGGTTTTCTCCAAATAAAATAAGCAACTTTTCTCTCTGTCGTATTTTTAATAAACTGTTGAAAATTATTGAATTTACTATCTAGTTCTTGAGTGATTTTTTTAACTTGTTCTTTGCAAGAAAGAATCTCTCCGTATTGAAGTATAAGTTCTTTAGAATCATCAAGTGTAAAAATATCAGAAACATGAGTTGGTGCAATTTTCTCACAGGCTTCAACAATTTCTTTGGTATTTTCTTCTTTGTTACAAAGAATAATGTCGGGATTTAATGCTACTATTTTATCTATATTAATGTTTTTTGTGCCGCCGACAATAGTTTTACTTTTTCTTAAATGAGTAGGGTGAATACAAAATTTTGTGATTCCAACAATAGATTCCTCTAGTCCTAAATCAACCAATAATTCAGTTTGGCTAGGAACTAAGGAAATGATTCTTTTTGGAGTTTTATTTAGTTCAAAAACTCTATTTATTTGGTCTTTGAATTGCATACGATTAGTTTAAAATAGCACTCATTTGTAACTGTAGCTCTTCAGCTTTGTTTGCTGCTTTAATAGCGAAGTCTTCTTTATTAGAAGCGTAAATAATCCCACGAGAAGAATTGATAAGTAAACCAATATTATCATTCATTCCGTATTTACAAACATCTTGTAAATTTCCACCCTGAGCACCTACGCCTGGAACTAATAAAAAACTATCAGGAACAATTTTTCGTATTTCTGTAAAATATTCCGCTTTGGTAGCGCCTACAACATACATTAAGTTTTTTGAGTTTTTCCAACTTTTAGAAACCTTTAAAACTTCCTTATATAACTCATTGTTATTAACGCTTAGCGTTTGAAAATCGAAAGCTCCTTGATTAGAGGTTAGAGCAAGCATAATAGTATGCTTATCTTCGAAAGCCAAAAAAGGTTCGACAGAATCTTTTCCCATATACGGAGCGACAGTAACCGAGTCGAATGCTAAATCTTCAAAAAAAGCTTTTGCATACATCGTCGAGGTATTTCCTATATCGCCACGTTTAGCATCAGCAATGGTGAAAATTTCAGGATGTTTTTCGTTTAAGTATTTTATTGTTTTCTCTAAAGATTTCCAACCTTTAATTCCGTAAGCTTCATAAAAAGCGGTGTTTGGTTTGTAGGCAACACATAAATGATGAGTTGCATCAATAATCGCTTTATTGAAGGCGAAAATAGGGTCTTCTTCTTTTAATAAATGTTGAGGTATCTTAGTTAAATCGACATCTAAACCGATACATAAAAACGATTTCTTTTTTGTTATTTCGTTAACTAATTGTTGTGTAGTCATGTGTTGTTGTAAAAGTTAAGCAAAAGTACGCTTTTTTAACACTTTCTTTTATCTTTGTTATATATGTTTCAATATGTAATTAATAAATTTTTCTACGGATTTTTAACTTTGTTTGGCGTAGTTACTGTGATTTTCTTTTTGTTTAATGTTTTGCCAGGTGACCCAGCAAGAATGATGTTAGATCAACGAGAAGATACCGAACAGCTTCAGAATATTCGAAAAAAATATGGCTTTGATAAACCGATATTTACACAATATTTATATTATTTAAATGATGTTTCTCCGGTGTCATTACATAGTAAGAAAGTTGATGATTACACGTTTCTTGCGAATGATAAATATAATGCACAAAAATTATTTTCAATAGGAGAAGTGACTTTGGTTGTGAAATACCCGTATTTGCGTCAATCATTTCAGAAAAACGGAAAAAATGTATCTGAAGTTATTTCAGAAACATTGCCAAATACAGCTGTTTTGGCAATTTCTGCAATTGTAATAGCTCTTGTAGTGGGAATTATATTAGGAATTTTTTCCGCATTATATAAAGATACTTTTTTCGATAGAATTATAGCGGTAATTAGTACTTTAGGAATGAGTGTACCTTCTTTCTTTTCGGCAATTTTATTTGCTTGGTTTTTCGGATTCGTTTTGCATAAATATACTGGTTTAGAAATGACAGGTAGTTTGTATGTCGTAGATGATTTTGGAGAAGGAAAACATATTGAATGGAAAAACTTGCTATTGCCAGCAATAGTATTAGGTATTCGTCCGTTAGCTGTAGTTATTCAGTTAATGCGTAATTCTTTATTAGAGACCTTAAATCAAGATTATATAAGAACAGCTAAAGCAAAAGGTTTAACAATGTATCAGGTAATTCGTAAACACGCTTTAAAGAATTCATTAAATCCAGTAGTAACTGCAATTTCAGGATGGTTTGCATCAATGTTGGCAGGAGCGGTTTTTGTAGAGTATATTTTTAACTGGAATGGCTTAGGTAAAGAAATAGTAAATTCATTAAATACGCTTGATTTACCTGTAATAATGGGAAGTGTATTAGTGGTAGCAACATTGTTTATCATCATAAATATATTGGTTGATGTTATTTACAGTTGGTTAGATCCACGAATTAAATTAAATTAAAATGAGATTATTTTTAGTTTTTATAGTATTTTTAATGTTGAGTAGTTGTGCTGTTTTTCAACCTAAAATTTTTAATAAAGAAGCTTTAGATGAGAAATTAGTAACAATAAAAAGAGACTCAATTACTTTAAGAGAAATTTTAACAAACAATAAAGGAGAGCAACAGTTTGTACAGGTCTTCGCTACATATTGTCCGATAAGTCAAGATAGTTTTGATGATGTTATTGCTTTTCAAAAGAAAAATCCGTCAATTAAGTATGTTTTTTTGTCAGTAGATCATTCTTATTTCGACTGGAAAAGAGGACTTGAGAATATTAAAATAAAAGGACAGCATTATTATATCCCAAAAAAAGGAAAAGGAAAATTAGCAGAGTTTTTAAAACTGAAAACAATTCCAAGGTTTCTAATTCTTAATGAAAGGGGAGGAATTGAGCTTTTCAAATCATCAAGTGTATCTAAAAAAGTTAAAAATAAAATTAAGTAGTATGAAAAAAAGTATATTATTAGTTCTTGTAGGAATGTTATTGTACAGTTGTTCTGTCGAAAACCCTACCGAATTTTCTAAAGAAGCATTAAATGATGTTTTTACTTCAATAGATAATAAAGAAGTGGAGTTCAAAGAAATTCTAACTAAAAATAAAGGAAAAAAAATAGTAATTGATGTTTGGGCTTCATGGTGTAAAGATTGCTTGGAAAGTTTGCCAGATGTTAAGAAGCTTCAAGAAGAAAATTCCGAAGTTGTGTATTTGTATTTGTCGTTAGATAGAGATTTAGAATCATGGAAAGAGGGTGTTAATAGGTTGAAAATAAAAGGACAGCATTATTTTATGCAATCAGGATGGGAAGGTAGCTTTGGTAAGTTTCTTGGCTTAAGTTGGATTCCTCGTTACTTGGTTGTTGATGAAGAAGGTAAGATTGCTGTTTTTAACGTGACTAAAGCAACGGACGATTTAATACTTAAAAGCTTAAAAAAATAACGTATTTTTAGCTGTTAGATTTTTTTTAAATCTTTAAAAATTTTTTTATGAAAAAAATAGTATACTTATTCGTTTTTGTTTTATTTGCATCTTGTAATGTAGAGAGGCCTTCTGCTTTTTCAGAAGGAGTTTTAAACGAAAGTTTTTTAACTTTAAATGAAGAGTCAATAACATTTAAAGAAATTCTTGCAAAATATAAAGGTAAAAAAGTACTATTTGAAGTTTGTGCTTCTTGGTGTGCAGAATGTATTTCGGGAATTCCACAAGTAAAGAAATTGAAAGCAGAATATCCTGATGTTGTTTTTGTTTTTCTATCAATAGATAAAACAATTCCACAGTGGAAAAAAGGGATAGACAGGTTTTTTGATATAGAAGGAGATCATTATTTTTTACAAACATCTCTTAAAGGAGGTTATGCAAAAGGCTTAGGAATAAAAGACGTTCCAGGTTATATGGTGGTTAATGAGCTGGGTATCATCTCTCTTTCAAATGTAACAGAGTCATTTGATCCTAGAATAGGAGCTGCGTTAAAAGAATAATAAGAATATAAATTATAAAGTAATTTTGAGAAAAAAGATAGTTGCAGGTAACTGGAAGATGAATAATAACCTTGAAGAGACTAAAAAGTTAATTAAGGAAATTAAGAAAGGAATTAAGAATAATGTAGATGATAACACTAGGGTAATTATAGCGCCTAGTTTTGTGAATTTAAACGCGGCAGTAAAAAGAACAAAAAAATCTCAAATTGAAATAGCTGCTCAAAATATGCATCAATCAAAAAGTGGTGCTTTTACGGGAGAAATTTCTGCGTGTATGTTAACTTCTTTGGGGTTAAATTTAGTGGTTCTTGGTCATTCTGAACGCAGAGAGTATTTCAGTGAAACAGACGAACTTCTTGCTCAAAAAGTGACTACAGCGTTGGAAAACAAATTGGAAACAATTTTTTGTTTTGGTGAAGTATTAGAAGATAGAAAGTCTGAGAATCATTTCAAAGTAGTTGAAAGTCAATTGAAAAATGGATTATTCCATCTTAAAAAAGAGAATTTTTCAAAAATAGTTTTAGCGTACGAGCCAGTTTGGGCTATCGGAACCGGTGAAACAGCATCTCCTGAGCAAGCACAAGAAATGCATGCTTTTGTAAGAGGAATTCTAGCAAAAGAATATGGTAATGAAATAGCGAATAACATTTCTATTTTATATGGAGGAAGTGTAAAGCCTGCAAATGCTAAAGAAATTTTTTCTAAAGTAGATGTAGATGGAGGTTTAATTGGAGGAGCAGCGTTAAAAGCTGATGATTTTGTAGCTATTATTAAATCGATTTAATGGATAATATTTATATAGAGTATATTTTCGAGGTAACACCTAAAGAGCCAGCAACTGAAATTTTAATTGCTGAATTAGGAGAGGTTGGTTTTGAAAGTTTCGTAGAGAACGAAAACGGAGTAATAGGATACATTCAGAAAAATGAATGGAAAGAAAATTTATTAGAAGATGTTTATATTTTAAAGTCAGAAGCATTTTCGATTAATTTTGATTACAAAGAAATAGCGCAAACGAATTGGAATGCTGAATGGGAGAAGAATTTTAACCAAATTCAAGTTGATGATTTAGTGAGTATAAGAGCTCCATTCCATAAAAACCCTAATTTAAAGTACGACATTGTTATTGAGCCAAAAATGAGTTTTGGTACAGGGCATCATGAAACTACTCATATGATGGTACAGCATTTAATTAATTTAGATGTTCAAAATAAAAAAGTGTTAGACATGGGGTGTGGAACAGGAATTCTAGCAATTTTTGCTGAAATGAAAGGAGCACAACCAATTGATGCGATTGATATTGATGCTTGGTGTTATGAGAATTCAATAGAGAATGCTGAACGGAATGGATGTAAAAATATTTCAGTTTTTGAAGGGGATTCATCGCTTTTAGTGGATAAAAAATATGATGTCATTATCGCAAATATTAACAGAAATATTTTGTTGAGTGATATGGGAACATATACAGGTTGTTTAAATGAAACAGGTGTTTTATTGTTAAGCGGATTTTATGAAGATGATATTCCTGTAATAGATGCAGAAGTATCAAAGCATGGTTTAACATTAAATAAAACAATTAAAAGAAATAATTGGGTAGCTTTGCAGTATCAAAAATAGAGTAAATGAGCACGATAGAGAAAATACAGGAAGAGCTAGATGTCTTAATTCAAGAGACAAAAAAGCACGAAATTATTTTACATAATGATGATGTAAATACTTTTGATCATGTGATTGATAGTTTGGTAGATGTTTGTGACCATACATTAGAGCAGGCAGAACAGTGTTCTGTTTTGGTTCATTATAAAGGGAAGTGCGCAGTTAAAACAGGTGAATATAAAGAGTTAGAATCTAAGTGTTCTAAATTACTACAACTAGGTTTATCAGCAGAGATCGTTTAATATGGAAAATGTTTTTAGGTATTACGAGTTTTCTGATTTTATGAATGATGCATCAGAAACCTTTGCAGGAAATGAAATTTGTTTTGCTATCTTAAATGAGCATCATTTTTTAATTTTTGAGAAAAATAACGAAACGTATAATTTATATGTTTCTAAATATAAAACAAAAAAGGAAATAGGCCTTAAGCCTCCAGAAATACTAGAAATCTTGGTAAAAGATTATGATAAATCGAAGCCAGAACATCGAATAATTTTAAGAGAATATCTATACTAAAAACTCAAAAAAAACTTTTTTTTGAGTTTTTTTGGTTTAAATAATAGGCTAAAAAGGATAGTGCTATAAGGATGTATGATTCATTTTTCTACATAACTCTATTTTTATAGGGGCAAAACGAAACCCAATTATTGAAGTTAAGTTGGTCGGTATATTTTCAAGATCATCTCTTTTTACAAAAAAATGATCATCTGAAAAAATTTACAAAACTCTGGCATATTTTGTAAATACAATTAAATTACCGTTAAAATATATAAAGCCTATTTTACCAATCTTGGGATTTTTAACTAGGATAGGTTTAAAAGAAATAGATTTATTTTTAGAATCACTTTTATGAAATGTGTATTACTCTTTACTTTCACTTAGTAAGGTAATTACATACGTTTATATCAATTGGACAGGCGGTTTTTTAAATAGTATACCTTCGTCTTTTTTTTAATATCATCATTTTTAGTCGCTTAGCAAATTATGAACAGACAAACATTAGAAGAAGAAAATTAACTATTCAAATAATTGGCCAAGGATTATATTACGTAGTAAAATGGATGCATTTAATTCCAAATTAAAGTTAATCGGAAATACTAAATTGATTTTAAAAAAAAGTAAAATAAAAACTCCCCTTTTCAGGGGAGCCAATAAAACTATGGGGGGATCAGTCTATTGTTTCTTTAGTAAATTGAACTAATGAAATTGTAATTTTCACTAGTCTTTTCTTTATAGGAAAGGAAGTTTTTATAATCAAATTTTTATAGACTATTATACTGGTCTGTCTTAATTAATCTTTATTCTCCCATTTTGCAACCACCCCATATCCACGTTAAAAAAGCTATTACTAATACAATTACTGCCCTCATTTCAAATTTTATAAAAGATAGTTGCTTATCACTTATTTGTTTACTATTATAAATTCTGATCTACGGTTTAATTGATGCTCATCCTTAGAACACTTCACTTTATTAGTACATTTATTTTGTAATTGAGTTTCACCAAAACCTTTACCCGATATTCTTTTAGATGAAATGGTTCCAATTTCAATAATGTATTTTGCAGTTGATTTTGCTCTTTTATCTGATAGTTTTTTATTGTAAGAATCTCTTCCTCTAGAATCAGTATGTGAACG
>CBDTZS010000052.1:0-22060 GCA_965364955.1 uncultured Tenacibaculum sp.
TTCAAAATTACGTAAGGGTATTATCAGCTTCATTAGGAAATACCAAAGAAGGCTTAAACTTTTTAGCTTCTTCTAATTCCATGAACGCATAAACGATTAAAATTAACACATCTCCTTTAGCAACTTTTCTTGCCGCTGCACCGTTTAATGTGATTTCTCCACTTCCTCTCGCCCCAGGTATTGCATAAGTTTCTAAACGCTCTCCGTTATTGTTATTCACAATCTGAACGCGTTCTCCTTCTATAATACCTGCAGCATCCATTAAATCTTCGTCAATGGTAATGCTTCCTATATAATTTAAATCGGCACCAGTAACTTTTACTCGGTGGATTTTAGATTTTACTACTTGTACTAACATCGGACAAAAATAGTTGTTTTTTTGATGAATACTAATTTGTTTATGATGAATTTATTTCAATCTTATGTTATCAATCAACCGAATATCTCCTGCAAAAACAGCGATAAAAGCGCGGTATTTTTTGCTAGAATCAATGATTGTTGCTGTTTGTAATGTTTTTTCATCTGCAATGGTAAAATACTCCAATTCTAATAACGGATGTTTTTCGAACTGTTTCTTTACCCACTCGGTTAATTCATCCGCTTTTTTTGTCCCAAATTCTGTCTTAGCATCCTTAAGAACTTCATAAATAAACGGAGCCGATTTTCTGTGCTCGTTTGTTAAGCGCGCGTTACGAGAACTCATTGCTAAACCATCATTCTCTCTGAAAATATCACAACCTATAACTTTAACTGGTAGTTCATGTTTTTCTACCATTTTTTTTATAATTTGCAATTGCTGAAAATCTTTTTTTCCGAAATAGGCGGTATCTGGTGCTACAATTTCAAATAGTGTTTTAACAATAGTTCCGACACCATCAAAATGACCATCACGGAATTTACCTTCCATTTGATGCTCTAATCCATCAAAATTAAAACTCTGGGACTCAATCTTTTTACTATATATTTCTTCTACAGAAGGAAAAAACAAAACATCACAATCGACACTCTCTAATAACTTAACATCATTCTCGTATGTTTTTGGATAGTTACCCAAGTCTTCAGTATTATCAAATTGAGTAGGGTTTACAAAAATGCTGACTACTGTGAAATCATTTTTTTTCTTTGCTTTTTTAACGAGTGACAAATGCCCTTCATGTAAAGCTCCCATCGTAGGAATAAACCCAATTGATTTATTAGCTTTTTTTTTCTTTGATAGAAAATCTTTTAATTCTGATTTGGTTTTACAAATTTTCATTCTAATATAGTTGAAGTAGGTGCGAAATTAGCAATTTAACACCATTTTAGCATAAATTTTCGTATTTTTGCATCTTCAATAAAATAGACAGATTTAATGAAGGATAAGAGAATATTATATGTTTCATCAGAGGTAACACCTTATTTACCAGAAACAGAATTATCATCTACTGCTTTTAACGTTGCTAAAAACGCACATTCTAAAGGGGTTCAAACTCGTATTTTTATGCCTCGTTATGGAGTAATCAATGAGCGTAGACACCAATTACATGAGGTGATTCGTTTATCAGGAATGAACTTAATAATCAATGACATGGATATGCCATTAATTATCAAGGTTGCTTCTATTCCTAAAGAAAGAATGCAAGTTTATTTTATTGATAATGAAGAGTATTTCAAACGTAAAGCGGTGTATTCTGATGAAGATGACAAGTTATTTAACGATAACGATGAACGTATGATCTTCTTTGCTAAAGGAGTAATTGAAACAGTGAAAAAATTAAATTGGGCTCCAGATATTATCCATGTTCATGGATGGATGGCCTCTTTACTTCCTTTATATTTAAGAGAATTTTATAAGGAGGAACCATTGTTTGCCGAAAGTAAGATTGTAACTTCGCTGTACAGTAACAATTTCGAAGGTGAATTGAATAGTGAATTGGCTAATAAGGTACGTTATGACAAGATTGATGAGTCAAAAATATCAACTATCGAAACACCAAACCAAATCAATATTTTAAAAAGTGCTATTGAAAATTCAGATGCCATTGTAAAAGGTAGTGAAGTTTTACCTGATGAAATTAATGCTTTTATCGATGAAAAAGGCACTAAAGTTTTAGAGTTTCAATCAGAAGAAACTTTAACTGAAGCCTATTTAGAATTTTATAAAGAAAACGTTTTAGAATTAAGCGAATAAATAAGAAATGATTAGAAAAATTGGTGTTTTAGGTATTAGCTTGCTATGTTTTGCAGCTATTGTATCATGTGAAAAAGATTTTAACGATATTGGAAGCAATGTTGTTAATAATACAAAATTTGAAACTGGGGAAATATCATTAGATATAGAAATTACCCCTATTAATGTAGAAAATGTTAGAGTAGATAATATTGCCCAAAGTATAGGTGAATATTGGTTAGGTGTTTATAATAATGATAATTACAAAGCAATTGAAGCTTCTTTTGTTAGTCAATTAGTTTTATTTACTAACCCTAAAACTGAAGATGTAAAACCAGCTAGTGCAGATGGAGAAATTGATTCTCTTTTTGTACTTGATAAAGTTATTCTTAAATTACCATACAATGCTACAAGTATTGGAAAAGAAAGTGATGGGAGACCTATATTTAGATTAGATTCTGTTTTAGGAGATGCTAATATTGCCACTTCTTTAAAGGTTTATAGAAACGGGACTTATCTAAATACATTAGACCCTACTAATCCTGCGAATTCGAATAGTTTTCAATCTAATGACACATACATAGAATCTGAATTATTAAATGAAAATCCAGGGTTTACATTTAAACCTAGTCCAATAGATACTATGCTAATATTAACTAGAAATATTAGTAATGGTAACACATATCAAGATACGATTAAACTTGCAAACAAAGCCCCTTTTATCTCAATTCCATTAAATACAGTTCGTATGAAAGAACTTTTTTGGGATAAATTTAACGATAGTGAGTTCTCTTCTTTTGAAGCTTTCAATGATTATTTTAGAGGTATAATTGTTAAAGCTGAAGGAAGTAATGGAGCTATGGTTCCACTTAGTTTATTAGGTAATAGTGCTTCTGCTAGTCTTGATTTTCATTATACAGCTACCACTTTCGAAAAGAAAGATGGTCAAGCAAATTTAGTTTTAAAAGACACGTTGCCAAACACATACTCTTTCCCTTTATCTGGAATAAGAAACAGCATGTATAAAATGACAACAGCAACAACTCCCGCTCCAACAAGTAATTTTACTATTCAAGGAACTGCTGGATCAATGGCTGAGGTTAAAGTTTTAGGACTTGATTTAAATAACACAGACTATACTGATCAATTAAGTGGTGATTTTAATGATGATCTAAATGACTATGATGCTAACAATAATAATTATTTAGATTTAAGTGAACTTAAGGCACTAAACAACTATAGAAAAAGTGTTTTAAAAAGTAAGGCCTATTTACTGATTAATGATGCTTCTTTAGCATTTTATATTAATCAGACCATAAATACAAACAAGGATATAATCCCACAACAATTATTCATATATCAAAATAAAGATAACGGAAGTGGAGATGTTACTCCTACACAACTGACAGATACTTACAAAGAAGCTGCTTCTTTCGGCGGCAACTTAGAATTATCAGAAACTGAAAGTCCTGAAAAATATTCTTTTAGAATAACAGATTACCTATCAGATTTATTAGACGGAACAACCAACGATACTTCTCCTTTAGTTTTAAAGGTTTACAATAACCCAACGGATAGTCCAATAGTAAACAATGCTCTTGATGTAAATGTTAAAACTTACAACTGGAACCCAAGAGGTGTTACTTTATTAGATGGAAATGAGACTGCTAACGGAGTAAAAAGAGCTGTATTAAAAGTATCGTATTCAAAAGAAAAATAAGAAATTACTATGTGTGGAATAACAGGATATATAGGACATAGAGATGCATACCCTATTGTTATAAACGGATTAAAACGTTTAGAATATAGAGGTTATGATAGTGCAGGAATTATGATGTATGATGGAGATACTATACATTTATCAAAAACCAAAGGAAAGGTTGCTGACTTAGAAGTTATCACCAACAAAGAAGAAAAAAGAAAAAAAGGAAATATAGGAATAGGTCACACTCGTTGGGCTACTCATGGAGTGCCAAATGACATAAATTCTCACCCACACTTTTCTCAATCTGGAAATTTAGTGATTGTTCATAACGGAATTATTGAAAATTATGATACCCTTAAAAAAGAACTAATCTCAAGAGGATATACTTTTAAAAGTGATACTGATACAGAAGTATTAGTTAACCTTATTGAAGAAGTTAAAAAAAATGAAGGTTGTAAATTAGGAAAAGCTGTTCAATTAGCACTTACTAGTGTAACCGGAGCTTATGCAATCGCTGTTTTCGACAAAACCAAACCTAACGAACTAATTGTAGCTCGCTTAGGAAGCCCTATTGCTATCGGTGTTGGAAAAAATAATGAAGAATTTTTTGTAGCCTCTGATGCTTCGCCTTTTATTGAATATACTAAAGATGCTATCTATTTAGAAGATGGAGAATTAGCTATTATCAAAAAAAATAAAAAAATAAAAATTCATAAAATTGAAAATGACAAAGAAATTGATGCAAACATCCAAGAACTTCAATTAAGCTTAGAGCAAATTGAAAAGGGTGGATATGATCATTTCATGTTAAAAGAAATTTATGAACAACCAAAAGCTATTATTGATACTTACCGAGGAAGGATGCTACCTGACAAAGGTATTATTCGAATGGCAGGTATTGATGATAATATTTCGAAATTCACAAACGCAAGTAGAATTATTATAGTTGCCTGTGGTACTTCATGGCATGCTGGATTGGTAGGGGAATATCTTTTTGAAGATATGGCTCGCATACCTGTTGAAGTAGAGTATGCCTCTGAATTTAGATACCGTAACCCTATCATTAATGAAAATGATGTAGTGATCGCTATTTCTCAATCAGGAGAAACAGCTGATACTTTAGCTGCTATTAAATTAGCGAAGTCTAAAGGAGCATTTGTTTTTGGGATTTGTAACGTTGTTGGTTCTTCTATTGCTAGAGAAACTCATGCTGGTGCTTATACCCATGCTGGCCCAGAAATTGGAGTTGCTTCAACAAAAGCATTTACTACACAGATAACGGTACTTTCATTAATTGCTTTAAAATTAGCACAAGCAAAAGGAACTTTATCAACATCTGCTGTGAATACTCATTTACAGACATTGCAGCAAATTCCTTCTCAAATAGAAAAATTATTACAAGCGGATGACCAAATTAAAGAAATAGCAAAAGTTTATAAGGATTCTAAAAATTGCTTATACTTAGGTAGAGGGTTTAATTTCCCTGTAGCGTTAGAAGGAGCCTTAAAGCTAAAAGAGATTTCATACATACATGCTGAAGGATATCCTGCTGCTGAAATGAAACATGGTCCTATTGCCTTAATTGATGAAAACATGCCGATTTTTGTAATCGCAACGAGTAAAGGGCATTACGAAAAGGTGGTTAGTAATATTCAAGAAATAAAATCTAGAAGTGGTAAAATTATTGCTATCGTAACTGAAGGAGATACGACTGTAAAAGAAATTGCAGACCATGTAATTGAAATTCCAGATACTGAAGAAGCTTTTACACCATTGTTAACTACAATTCCTTTTCAATTATTATCATATCACATTGCTGTTATGTTAGAAAAAAATGTAGATCAACCAAGAAACTTAGCAAAGTCTGTTACTGTTGAATAAACAATTATAATTTATATTAAAAAACTCCCGAGATAATATCTCGGGAGTTTTTTATTTATCCTTTTTCAAAAGTAAGATATACTGGAAAGTGATCTGAATACCCTCCTTGATACCATGGCCCTATATAAGTTCTGAAAGGACTATCTTTAAACTTCCCCTTATAAAACCGCAGCCATTCTTTCCTTAAAATAGTTGCTTTTAAAAAAGTATGTGTACTTTTTTCAGTATCAAAAAAATCTCTAGAAAATATAATCTGATCAAATAAATGCCATTCTTTATAATAAGTTGAAGTTCCTTCTCCTTTCTCAAATAAAGATTTCATCGGATTATACAAATCATCAGTAACTAAAAAATCTTTGACACTTTCGTCTGTAGGATCATCATTGAAATCTCCCATTATAATAAACTTTGCGTTTTCTTCTATAGATTTTATAGTAGTTATTACTTCCTGCACCTGTTTAGCTGCCTTTATACGCTTCTCCTTCGTTTCTTTATCTCCATCTCTTCTTGATGGCCAATGATTAACCAAAACATGTATTAATTCCCCATTTAACTTTCCTTTTACAACTAATAAATCACGAGTATAATCTACTTCTCCTTCATCGTCTGTTAAATACAAAGAATGGGTATCCGTAGAAATAACTTTAAAAAAATCTTTATTATACATTAATGCTACATCAATACCTCTTTCATCAGGTGAATCATAATGAACATAACTATAATTAAATTTTGACAAATTTTTATGTCGGGTTAAATCCTTAACTACTTTAGCATTTTCCACCTCAACTAACCCAACCAAAGCTGGAGGAAAAGCAGAGTTATTCTTTCCAATTTGACTAATAACTGAAGTTAGTTTTTTTATTTTATGATGGTATTTTTTTGTATTCCATTTAAGCTTACCTAATGGTGTATAATCATCATCAACAGTTAATGGGTTATTTACTGTATCAAATAAATTTTCAACATTATAAAAAGCAACGGTAACTGTATTTTTTCTTTTAGATTTAGACATTCAATAAAATTTTATCCGAAAATACGGAATAAAAAAAACACGCTATAGATATAGCGTGTTTTTAAATATTTCTAAAACGGAATTATTATACAACTCCTTGATCTAACATTGCATCCGCAACTTTTACGAAACCAGCAACATTTGCTCCTTTAACGTAATCTACATAACCATTAGCATCAGTACCATACTCAACACAAGAAGCATGAATATCGTTCATAATTTGGTTTAATTTCCCATCTACTTCTTCTCTAGTCCAATTGTAACGTAAAGAGTTTTGGCTCATTTCTAAACCAGATGTTGCAACTCCACCAGCATTAGATGCTTTTCCTGGAGCGAATAAAATTTTCGCTTCATGAAATGCTGTAATAGCTTCTGGTGTAGAAGGCATGTTTGCTCCTTCTGCAACACAAATACATCCGTTTGCTAGTAATGTTTTTGCTTCTTCTCCGTTTAACTCATTTTGAGTAGCACAAGGTAAAGCAACTTCACCAGCTACAGACCATGGTTTTTCTCCTGCAAAGAATTTTGCATTTGGGTATTTGGTTACATATTCGCTAATTCTTCCTCTACGAAGATTTTTAATCTCCATAACGTGCGCTAATTTCTCAGCGTCTATTCCGTCTGCATCATGAATATATCCCGAAGAATCTGACATTGTAACTACTTTACCACCTAATTCAGTAGCTTTTTCTGTAGCGTATTGAGCAACGTTTCCTGAACCAGAAACAATCACTGTTTTTCCTTTAAAAGAATCTCCTTTAGTTTTCAACATGTTTTGTGCAAAATACACATCACCATATCCTGTTGCTTCTGGTCTAATTAAAGAACCTCCCCAAGCAGAACCTTTTCCTGTTAAAACACCAACAAATTCGTTACGTAATTTTTTATATTGTCCGAACATGAAACCGATTTCTCTTCCTCCAACACCAATATCACCAGCAGGAACATCTGTGTTAGCACCAATATGACGGAATAACTCAGACATAAAAGCTTGACAAAATGCCATTACTTCTCTATCAGATTTTCCTTTTGGATTGAAATCAGAACCTCCTTTTCCTCCACCCATTGGTAAAGTAGTTAAAGAGTTTTTGAATACTTGTTCAAATCCTAAGAATTTTAAAATTGATAAGTTTACAGAAGGATGAAAACGTAATCCCCCTTTATAAGGTCCAATTGCCGAGTTAAACTCAACTCTATAACCTCTGTTTACTTGTGTTTCACCACTATCATCAACCCAAGCAACTCTAAACAATAAAGTTCTTTCAGGTTCAACCATTCTCTCTAACAATTTCTTCCCTTGATATTTAGGATTGTTTTCAATAAATGGAATTACCGTTTCTGCAACTTCATGTACTGCTTGCAAAAATTCTGGTTCATTAGAATTACGTTGTTTCACGTAATCCATAAAAGCATTTATTTTAGATTCCATAATTTTAATTATGTTATATTATGATTTAAACAATTTTGTTGCGCAAATATAATTAATTTACAATTTGTTAAATTTAAAAAAATCAATTATTTACCTATTTTTTTTAATTTAACAATCGTTTTCACTCAATTGACTTCAATAGTCGAGAACTCTTCTAAAAACCAACACTCCTTTTCATTAAAAAAGCATAAATTTGCAACCTAATTATTCCGAAAAAATAAGATGTTAGATAAAGTAAAAGAACTGATTGGTGATGTAAAGGCTTTTCAAGCGACTTCTAAAGAAGAAGTTGAGGCTTTCAGAATAAAATATTTAGGAAGTAAAGGATTGTTGAAAGATTTATTTGCTGAGTTTAAAAATGTAGATGCAGCAATGCGTAAAGATTTTGGACAAGCATTAAATAACTTAAAAAAATCTGCTGAAGGAAAAGTTACTGAGTTAAATGAAACTTTAGAAAACTCTGTTGAACATAAAAGTTTCTACGGGGATTTAACACGTCCGTCTGAACCTATTAACTTAGGTTCTCGTCATCCAATATCTTTGGTAAAGAATCAAATTATTGAAGTTTTCAATAGAATTGGTTTTACTGTTTCTGAAGGTCCAGAAATTGAAGATGACTGGCATAATTTTACTGCATTAAATTTACCAGAATATCATCCAGCAAGAGATATGCAGGATACTTTTTTTATTGATAAAAATCCAGATACTTTACTAAGAACTCATACGTCTTCTGTACAAGTTCGTTATATGGAAAATAACACGCCACCTATTAGAACTATTTCTCCAGGTCGTGTTTTTCGTAATGAAGATATTTCTTCAAGATCACATTGTATTTTTCATCAAGTAGAAGGATTGTATATTGATACTGATGTTTCGTTTGCTGATTTAAAGCAAACCTTATTGTATTTTACCAAAGAGATGTTCGGTAAATCTAAAATTAGATTAAGACCTTCTTATTTCCCATTTACAGAGCCTAGTGCTGAAGTAGATATTTACTGGGGATTAGAAACGGAAACTGATTACAGAATTACCAAAGGAACAGGTTGGTTAGAAATTATGGGCTGCGGAATGGTAGATCCTAACGTATTGAAAAATGCAAATATCGACCCTACTAAATATTCAGGATATGCATTCGGAATGGGAATTGAACGTATAGCAATGCTATTATATCAAATTCCAGATATTCGTATGTTTTACGAAAACGATAAACGTTTCTTAGAGCAGTTTAAGTCGGTAATTTAATTACTATTGAAAATAAAACGAAAGTTGAAAAGTTTAGAATCAGTTCTACTTTTCAACTTTTTGTATTTAACACATATATAATATGAAGAAAGACATTCAAATACCAGGAGTTACTAATGTAGAAATAGCAATCGTTTTAGAAAAAAACGAAATTGACAATACTGATGAATGGGGCGTATATATTATCAATAAAAAAGAAGTTGATTTAGAAATGATCGTAATTGTTTCTCAAGGATTTTCAGAAACAAAAAAGACCTCTTTATTTCGTAGAAAAATAGATATTTTAAAGGCAAACTCATTTTCTAAATTTGAAGTAATGCAACCAGAATTATTTGCTTTAGACAATCAATTTCAGGTTACTTTTTTTGAAAATAATGTTTTACACGATAAAACATTTATATTTCAAGAAGGTACTATTCAAGAAGGATTTTTTAGGGATATTGATCTTTTAAATAAAAAAGGAGTTAGTATTAAATAATTATTACTGTATTTCTTCCTAAATAAATTTACACCGCTAATCAAAAAGATTAATTATATATTGAAATGGAACAGAATCAAATAAATGTTATTCTTACCGGTACTACTGGAACGTTAGGTTCTCAAGTTTTTTATGAATTGTTGCAACAAAACAACATTAAACATATATTTCTTCCTGTAAGAGAAAAAAACGGAAAATCTGCATTACAAAGAATTCAAAAAATATTGAATAATGATGCAGCTCCAACATTTATTTCTGAAAATGAAAATATCATTTCTCAAAAAATAAAAGTTTTAGATATGGTTGCTTTCTATAAACCAGAAACTTTTTTAACTAAAAAGGAAACTAATTTTTTTATTCATTCAGCAGGGAGTGTAAATTTATCTACTGATGAATCGCAACGAGATATTATTTTTACTGGCGTTTATCAATTTACAAAAGATGTTTTCAATACTTTTTCTTCCTACATTACAAAATTCACCTATATAAGTACCGCATTTAGTATCGGTAATATTGGAGGATTAATTGATAATGATTATCACAGTACAAAAAAACCTAAATACCGTAATTTTTACGAAGAAGCAAAACACACTACCGAGAAGTTTTTGTTAAAAAAAGGAAAAGAAAATAATGTTGATATCCAGATATTAAGGCCGAGTGTTTTAGGTGGAAATATTTTCAATAACTCTCCGTATTTTATTTCAAATTATATGGTTTATTATCTTTTAGGTAAGTTTTTTTATAAAAGTCCATTAGCAAATAATACAATTAGACTTGCTGTAAATTTTAAAACAGGATTAAATATAATTCCAGTAGATTATGTTGCAAAAATAATAGCAAATGTATATCAAAAACAAATCGTTCAACTTAATATTGTCCATTCTAAAAGCACAAGTATTTTAAAAGGAATGGAACGAATTCTAAAAACGGTAGATTTTAATAATTTTACTATTTTAAACTCTTCAACAGGAGGTGTACTTTTTGATGGTAAAAACAGATTAGAAAGTATCTATTATAAAACTATTGGATTGCATTTGAATCAATACCTGATTTCAGAACCTTATGAATACGACACCAGTTTATTAGAGTCAATTCTCTCAATACCAAAATATAATACCCAAGATTATCTAGAAAATACGATAAGCTACGCAAAATCAAAAAATTTTAAGGGCGAAGATTGGTAAGTATAATTTAAAAATCAATACGTTTATAAATAAGCTAAATTTGAAATAATACAACCTCAATTATTTGCTTTAGATAATCAATTTCAGGTTACTTTTTTTGAAAATGATCGATTATATGATAAAAACATACATCTTTCAAAAAGGCACAATTAATAAAGGATTTTTTAAAGACATTGACCTTTTAAACAAAAGAGGAGTTAGTATTAAATAATTACAGCTAAACATTTACACGATATCAATATGGAAGAAATACTAAAAATAGTAAGCGGATTGTCTTGGTCTTTAGTATACATTCTTTTAATATACAATGGTTTTAAATACAAAAGTTACGGTATCCCTTTGGTGGCATTAGCTTTAAATTTTGGGTGGGAGTTTTTTTACAGCTTTTATCAATTAGATGTAAATAATATTAGTTTACAAAGATGGATAAACATTTTTTGGTTTGTCTTAGATCTTATTATTGTATATCAATATTTTAAATACGGAAAACAGCACTTCTCTAAAAAAACAAACCAAAAACTATTCATTCCTTGGTCTATCTTAATTTTTGCAGTTTGTTTTTTAATTGAATACATGTTTTTACATGAATTCGGAAAAAGCATGGGAGCAAGATATGCCGCCTTTTTACAAAACCTAATCATGTCTATCCTATTTATAGATATGTTTTTAAAAAGAATAAAAACAGCAGAATTATCTATAACTGTTGCTATTTTTAAATGGTTAGGAACACTAGCCCCTACTATTTTATTTGGTATGGAAAATAGTTTTATTCTTGTAATCGGTTTATTATGTTCTATATTCGATTTAATATACATCGGTATTTTATTTACAAACAAGAACAAAGTAGTTTCGAATAAGCTTGCATAAGTAATAGCAAAAAAATTCACCTTTCTGCAATACAAACTTCATGATTGAAGTAATAATATAAGAATTCATAAAAGGATAGTAATTGTAAACTCACAATTACTGCCCTTCTTCTATTTTCTTTGACTACTTTCGCTGGAACAAAATAACTTCTATGTTCTCTGATATTCAAAGTATTGTTGCCAATTTTTCTTCATGGATATGGGGAATTCCTTTATTAATATTATTAATAGGTGGTGGACTATACTTGTTTGTATATTCTGGCTTAGTTCCTTTTAGGTATCTAGGACATGCTATTGCCGTTTTAAGAGGTAAGTACGACAATGATGATTCACCAGGAGATTTATCTCACTACGAAGCTTTATCATCTGCTATTGCGGCAACAGTAGGAATGGGAAATATAAGTGGTGTCGCTATTGCCATAGCCATGGGAGGTCCAGGTGCAATTTTTTGGATGTGGGTAAGTGCTTTTGTAGGTATGGCAACTAAGTTCTTTACCTGTAGTTTAGCAATAATGTACCGAGGTAAAGATGATGAAGGAAACGCAAAAGGAGGCCCAATGTATGTGATTACTGAAGGTTTAGGTAAAAAATGGAAACCCTTAGCTGTGTTTTTTGCTACTGCCGGTTTAGTAGGAACATTACCTGC
Source organism: uncultured Tenacibaculum sp. (assembly GCA_965364955.1). Taxonomy (GTDB): domain Bacteria; phylum Bacteroidota; class Bacteroidia; order Flavobacteriales; family Flavobacteriaceae; genus Polaribacter. Next base: position 12,593 of record CBDTZS010000052.1, read on the forward strand.
TTTTCAAGCAAATCAATTAACGCAAACCATAATTGATGTTTTTAGCGTTAATGAGGCAAATGAGTTTAGTGCAAAATTATTAATAGGAATAACCATTGCGTTTATTGTTTCTATCGTAATTTTTGGTGGAATTAAAAGAATAGGAAAAGTTGCAGGTAAATTAGTTCCAGTAATGGTAATCGTTTACTTATTAACCGTTCTAACAATTTTGATTTTAAAAATTGAAGAAGTTCCTTCAATAATTTCATTAATATTTACAGATGCTTTTACTGGTAAATCAGTTTTAGGTGGTGCTTTAGGGGCATTGATAATTACAGGCGTAAGACGCGCTGCTTTTTCTAACGAAGCAGGTATAGGAACTGCACCGATGATGCACGGAACAGCAAAAACCGAAGAACCTATTAGAGAAGGTTTAGTTGCTATGTTAGGGCCTGCAATAGATACGTTATTAGTATGTACGTTAACAGCGTTGGCTATATTAGTTTCAGGAGTTTGGAAAGATTTTGATGGTAATGGTATTACAATGACTTTAGCTGCTTTCGATTCGGCACTACCATATCACTTAGGAAGTATTATTTTAACAGTCTGTGTATTAATTTTTGCTTTCTCTACACTATTCACCTTTTCATTTTATGGCCATACTTGTTTAAATTTTTTATCCGGCTCTAAAGTGAGCAAGTATTACAATCATTTCTATATTTTAGTAATTATAGTAGCGTCTATTATTAAATTAGATTTTGTTATTAACTTAATGGATAGCGCTTTCGCTTTAATGGCAATACCTACCGTAATTTCTACTTTAATTTTAGCTCCAAAAGTTAAAAAAGCTGCAACTATTTACTTTCAGAAATTGAAAACGGGTGCTTTTGACTAAGTATTTTTTTTAAAATTTGAAATAAAAACACCTATCATAACATCCAAATTATGATAGGTGTTTTTATTTGAAGCTATTTCCTGCTTTCCGGACTCGCTTCTTGCTAAAAAAGCAAGAGAGCTCAAACAAATGCTTCAATCAGGGCTAGGTATATTTACTAAGTTTCATCATTACACAAATACCTATTTATCACCCTAAAAAACTAGATTTTCTCTCTTAATGTTTCATTTTCAAAAGAAAGTCCTTCAAAACTAGTGTTCATAAAATTTCTAATATTCTGATGATCTGTTCCGTTTGAGTTTTCTAGAACATCATTAAAATAATACTGTGCAAAACAAGCCAACGTTTCTTCTTTGGTTAACTGTTGTTTTAAAGCAAAAGAAAACACTTTACACGAGCCAAAATTTTCGGTACTACTATTTTGTAAATCACCGTTTTTAAACGCAGACGGACTAAAAACATAATTTTCTTCTATAACGCTAATGGTTTCTGAAAAATTAATATCTTCTGGAGTGGCTCTTAATTTATTTTTAAAATGGTTTAACGTCATCTTTATAACTTATCTGATTGTGAGTTCTTTTTAACAAGTTCTTTAATAATTTTTAAAGACATTGAATCAATTAATTTTTGAGATTTTTTAATCTCATTTTTAAAAGCAGTACTATCTTTTACAATATCTACTGTCGTTAATACCGTTCTAGAATACCAATCATTCCATGCTGAAATAATCGCTACTTGAGTTTCTAAAGAATCTCCTTTACTCAATGAAATTTCACTTTGATGTTGCTCTTCTTTAAGTCTAGAAATAGCTGCTTTTTCAATATTACTTAAAATTGACTTAGCGGTGTTTTTATCAGCATTTAATAATGTGTAAGCTGATGTTAGCGAAGTAACACCAACATTTTTTAATGTCGTTTTAGATACTTTGTCTATCCTATCATTATCAGTATGATAAAACTGATCTGTAAAATGCCAGAATAAAACACTCGGAATATTGGCTTTTAAAAACGGAACATGATCACTTCCTCCTTCAAAAGGATTTGTACTAACCACCCAGTTTGCACGTTTACCTTGCTCTTTAAATTTATCAATTAAAAAATCATTTAAATAATGAGGTTTCATTTCGCTTAGTTTCATTTTCTCACCTCCCCATTCGGTATGTTTGTCTTTTCCACGGGTCCAAATAGCACTTGGATCTGGCATTTTTTCTATTAAAAAAGTACCTCCCGTTTTTTTAGTATCTTCTCCAACCATGTCTAGTGAAATTCCCCACTTTATATCTTTAGCTCTAATACTATCTTCTTTAACATATCGGTTTGTTGAAATAATTTCATCTCCCCATAAAAATGTTAATGTTCTATTAGGCGCAAATCTCTTCTCTTTAATAAATTTTGCAGTAAGTGTCGCCATTTCTAGAGCTACTCCTACACCTGTAGCATTATCATTTGCACCAGGTTCTTGTATATGAGCACTAAAAACTAATCGCTCTTTAGGTAATTTAGTCCCTTTTATATCAGCAATAATCGTTAGTTCTTCTGACGGATAAATATTCGTTTCTACATTTACATTTAAAACAACCTTCCCTTTTAATAGTTTCGCTTTTAATTTTTCTTTCGCTTCGTAAGACATCGCGATTGCCCATGCTTTTACTTCTTCATTTAAAGGAATAGACCTAAACTGAATTGAAGTCTTATTTTTTTTAGGCTGTAAGTATTTCGGATTGCTATAAGTAACCAAACCTACTGCTCCACTTTTTACAATTGCTTGCTTAAATATTCTACTTGGGCTTGTTTCTGCAAAAACAATCTTCCCTTTTATATCTATAGTTTTTAATTTTTTTAAATCCTTTACATAAACTACCTCCGCAGTAACACCTTCTTTGGGTGTACTATACGAATTTAAAGCAATCATGTTTCTATTCGTACTATGTTGCAATAAAGGCGCATCTTCACCAACTATTTTTACCACAGCATTAACAGATTCCCAAGTAGGTTTTTTAAGCGGTCTTTTTTCTACTCTATAAGTTAAGAAGTCATTACTAGTTGCAACATCTTCTTTTACGAACCCTGACTTTTCAAGTTCTTCTGCAATTCTATACACGCTTTTATTAAAACCTGTATTACCCACAACTCTCCAATATTTTTCAACAAACGAAGTTGTTTCGAAAGCCAAATCTCCTGTAAATTCTTCATTAAGAACATCAAAATAATTTATTGAATTTAAAACTTGAATCTCTTTTTCTTTCTTGCAAGTAACAAAAGTTAAAACAAGTACTATTACTAAAAGTGCATTTTTAAACATGGCGGTTAATTGAAGTTTAAATGTACTATTTTTTTATGTTGAGAAAGTTATTTGACTATAAAAATATAAAGCTAGCTATTTAGTCTCCATTTTTATTCTAACTACTTTTAATGATCCTTTTTATTTACGTAATTTTGCACCTCAAAATTTCAAGAAATGTACAGAACGCATACTTGTGGTGAATTAAGAGCATCACACATAAACACTGAAGTTACCTTATCTGGATGGGTACAAAAATCACGTGATAAAGGTTTTATGATTTGGGTAGATTTACGCGATCGTTACGGAATTACACAATTAATTTTTGATGAAGAACGTACCTCAAAAGAATTAATGGAAAAAGCCAAAACTTTAGGGCGCGAGTTTGTTGTTCAAGTTACAGGTACTGTTATTGAAAGAGAATCTAAAAACAACAATATTGCTACTGGTACTATTGAAGTTTTGGTTTCTAAATTAGAAATATTAAACGAGGCAAAAACACCTCCTTTTACCATTGAAGATAAAACGGATGGTGGTGAAGATATTCGTATGAAATATCGTTATTTAGATATTCGTCGTAACCCTGTTAAAGATAGTTTGATTTTTAGATCAAAAGTATCAATGGAGGTTCGTAAATATTTATCTGACCAGGAATTTATAGAAGTTGAAACGCCATATTTAATAAAATCTACTCCTGAAGGAGCGCGTGATTTCTTAGTCCCTTCAAGAATGAATGCAGGTCAGTTTTACGCATTACCACAATCTCCTCAAACCTTCAAACAACTGTTAATGGTTGGAGGAATGGATAAATACTTTCAAATAGTAAAGTGCTTTAGAGATGAAGATTTACGTGCCGACCGTCAACCAGAATTCACACAGATTGACTGTGAAATGGCATTTGTTGACCAAGAAGATATTTTAAATATTTTTGAAGGATTAACACGTCACTTACTAAAGGAAATTAACAATATTGAAGTTGATAAATTTCCAAGGATGTTATTTGATGACGCAATGCGCATATACGGAAATGATAAACCAGATATCCGTTTTGGAATGAAGTTTGGTGAGTTAAATGACGTTGCACAACAAAAAGAATTCAAAGTATTTAACGATGCTGAACTAGTTGTAGGAATTGCGGTTCCTGGTGCAGCTACTTATACAAGAAAAGAAATAGATAAGTTAATAGATTGGGTACGTCGCCCTCAAGTCGGTGCTTTAGGAATGGTATATGTAAAATGCAATGCTGATGGTACCTTTAAATCGTCTGTAGATAAATTTTATGACCAAGAAGACTTAGCGAAGTGGGCTGAAAAAACTGGCGCAAAAGCTGGTGATTTAATCTGTATTTTATCTGGAAATATCACAAAAGTACGTCCGCAATTATCTGCTTTACGTATGGAAATGGCAGAACGTTTAGGTTTAAGAGACCCTAAAGTATTTGCTCCATTATGGGTAATTGATTTCCCTTTATTAGAATTAGATGAAGAAACAGGTCATTACCACGCAATGCACCACCCGTTTACATCACCTAAACCAGGGCAATTAGAATTGTTAGATACAAATCCTGGAGATGTAAAAGCAAACGCATACGATTTAGTGTTGAACGGAAATGAAATTGGTGGAGGTTCTATCAGAATTCATGACAAAGAAACACAAGCTATTATGTTTAAACATTTAGGCTTTACTGAAGCTGAAGCAAAAGAACAATTTGGTTTCTTAATGGATGCTTTTGAATACGGAGCACCACCACATGGAGGTTTAGCCTTCGGGCTGGATAGATTAGTTGCTATTTTAGGTGGACAAGAAACAATACGTGACTTTATTGCGTTCCCTAAAAACAATTCTGGTCGTGATGTAATGATTGATGCACCTGCTGCATTAAATGATGCTCAATTAGCAGAATTAAGTATTAAACTTGATATAAAAGAGTAAAATATTTTTTTAATATATAAAATCCCGTTCTAGCTATAGAACGGGATTTTTTGTTATTTTTATAAGCATGAAAAAAAAGAAAATTCTAAAAATTGCATTAATAGTTACATCAACTATTCTTGTCTTATTCGCTGGAGTATTGCTCTACGGATATCTCTATTTCAAAAAAGCGTACAATACAGAAAACAAACCCTATAAAAACTACATTGGTTATATAGATAAAAGTAAAGTGCTGTTAAATGACAAGTACAAATTATGTAACAAAGGAGGTATTTCTAAAACATACAGTAGTGCAAGTTTAGAAGCCTATAAAGGTTCTAAAAAACAATTTAGAGACAAGTTAAACGCTACATTCAATACAAATAATTATTCTGAATCAGGGTATGTAAATTTTCGTTTTTTAGTAAATTGTGAAGGAAATGCTGGTTGGTTTGAAATTATTGAAATGGATTTAGATTTAAAAGAAAAACCATTAAATCCAAAAATGGTTAATGAACTCTTTAAGTTCACTTCTAACTCAGAAAATTGGAATGTTATTTCTTACGAAAATACTCCACAAAATTATTACATGTACACATCTTATAGAATAGAAAATGGAAAAGTTGCTGAAATTATCCCTTAGTATAATTGTTGTTTTTATTGTTTCTTCTTGCCAAAATGAAACAACTTTAAATTCATCAGAGAAAAGATTACTTGCCAAGAAAAGATATAAAAAAGCTATACAGTTTAGACAAGGTTCCACTCCTTTTCAAAACGGAATTGCAGAAGCTGTAAATATAGACCCAACATATGAACAAGCTGTTTATGAGTTATCTGTTGCACATTTAAAAAGAGGAATGCCACATAAATGGAAACCTCAATATGACAAAGCTTTAAAGTTAGATTCTGTGAACAGAATTCCATGGCGCGGTTATTTATATTTATGGTTTTATAGAGACTATAAAAAAGCCATTGCTGATTTTGATGCAAGTGATGTTTTAACTCCTAATTTTATAGATGCTCCTCAGGGTCTTAGTGTAGATTGTTGGCGAGGTATTGCTTATTTAGGCTTAAAAGATTATAAAAAAGCTGTCTTTTATTTCGATAAATACATAAAGAAAGAAACTAAAAATTTTAGCGAAACTTCTGTCGATGTTACTGCCTTCTTATATCAGGGTATTGCATATTTAGAGTTGAAAGATTATTCAAACGCACAAACTTGTTTTGATCTACTACTAAAAAACTCTTACGGTTTTAGTGCTGATGGAAAATACTACAATGCTTTAATACTATCTAAACAAGGAAATATTAAAGAAGCAAAGAAAATGATTGATGCTGCTCTTAAAGATTTCAATGATGGTTACTACAATAAAAGACCTTATATTGAAGCTTTAAGACAATTATATTTAGGTGATTATAACAACTTAAAACTTTCTTTATCTAAAAAATAAAATTATGAACAAACTAACCATACTAATCGTTTTATTATTCGCTTTTCAAGGATTCTCTCAAGAGTTAACAGGTGAACAATTGTTAGATAAAGCAATTCAATATCACGACCCTAATAATAATTGGGAGACATTTAATGGAACTTTAAATGTAACAATGAAAACTCCAGACAAACCTAATCGCGATAGTGAGATAAAAATAAACCTTCCTGAAGAGTATTTTTATGTGAAATCTTCACGTGGAGAAGACACGACAGAATACACACTAAATAAAGAAGGCTGTAAAATAGCTTTAAACGGTAAAAAACCGTCTTTAGAGCTTAAAAAAGAAAATAAATTAAGTTGTGAACGTGCCAATATGTACAAGAATTATTACACTTATCTATACGGACTTCCGATGAAGTTAAAAGACAACGGAACCGTTATTCACGATAAAGTTGCTCGTAAGACTTTTAAAGGAAAAGAGTATTTAGTTTTAAAAGTTACCTATAATAAAGAAGTAGGAAAAGACACTTGGTATTTTTATTTCAACCCGAAAACATATGCCATGGAAGTGTATCAGTTTTTTAAAGAGAAAAAAGATAGTGGAGAATATATATTGTTAAGTGGAGAAGAAATTATTAATGAAATAAAAATCCCTAAAAACAGAGCCTGGTATTATAATAAAAATGATGGTTATTTAGGTACTGATTTTTTATCTAAATGAAATTTCAATAAAATAAAACACAAATCCAGTTCTATAATTATAACTGGATTTGTGTTTTCCTAAGTTTTTTGTTAGAAAAAATAGTTGCTAATAGGCATCCCTGTTTTAAAAAACTTACATTTGAGATAAAATAAAAAAAGCTATTCTATGGAAGTAATTTTATTTATTGCCTTGATATTATGTTTTTATATTATAAACAATAACATAAACTCAAAATTTAAAGGCTTAAACGAAACTGTTGAAGATTTAAAGAAACGAGTACAGTATTTGCACCATAAAGCAATTGCAAAAGAGCAAGAAGTACTACTTAAAAAAGATGCGACTGTTGATGAAAAAATTAAAACTACAGAAGAAGTAAGTAAACCTATTGTTGTTGAAAAACCAATTATTATTGTTCCTGAAAAAACAATAATAATAACACCCGTTTCAGAGAACGTATCTAAAACTACTTATTCATCAGAAGCAAAAAAGACTGCTCAAAAACCAATTCCTCAAGTAAAAATACAGAAACAAGTTCCTAAAAAATCATGGTTAGAAACATTTAAAGAGAAAAACCCTGATTTAGAAAAATTCATAGGAGAAAACTTAATTAACAAACTCGGTATTTTAATTTTAGTATTAGGTATTAGTTTCTTTGTTAAATATGCTATTGATAAAGATTGGATAAACGAACCTGCAAGAGTTGGTATTGGTATTTTATGTGGTTCTCTTGTAATGGCTATTGCTCATAAACTAAAGAAAAACTATGCTTCTTTTAGCTCCGTTTTAGTGGCTGGGGCCATTAGTATATTTTATTTCACGATCTATATTGCCTTTCATGAATATCAATTGTTTAGTCAAACCGTTGCATTTATAATCATGGCGCTTATTACTGCTTTTAGCACCTTAGTATCTGTATCTTATAATCGTCAAGAATTAGCTGTTCTATCATTAATTGGTGGTTTTGCGGCTCCTTTTATGCTAAGTACTGGTGAAGGTAATTATATTGTTTTATTTACCTATGTTGCTATTTTAAACATAGGAATACTAGCAGTTTCGTATTTTAAAAAGTGGAAAGTATCTACCATTTTAGCATTTGTTTTTACAACAATATTGTTCTTTGGTTGGTGTGCTGCAAAAATAGGAAGTCCTAAATTTTCACATACAGGGGCATTAACTTTTGCTACGATATTCTATTTTATATTTAGTATTACTATTGTTTTAAACAACCTTAGAAACAAAGGTGTTTTTTCTACAATAGAGTATTTTATTCTGGTTGCGAATACATTTGTTTTTTTTGGAATTGGAATGTTAATCTTAAATGATTTAGGATCTAATTTCACAGGAGTATTCACATTACTTTTAGCAATTTACAACGTATTATACGCTTCTATTTTGTATAAAAAATTCGGATTAGATAAAAATGCCATATACCTCTTAATTGGTTTAGCACTAACATTTGTAACCCTTACAATTCCTATTCAATTTGAAGGAAATCACATTACATTATTTTGGGCTGCAGAAGCTGTTTTATTATTCTGGTTATCTCAGAAAACAAAAATTAATTATTTTAAAATAGGTGCGATAATTGTACAAGCATTAACACTTATCAGCTTATTAATGGACTGGGAAGGTTATAGCTATTCAGAAGAATTATCTGTGATTTTTAATCCTTTATTTATTGCCGGATTTGTAGTAAGCATTTCCCTATTTTTAACATATTGGTTATTAAACAAAGAGAAGATAGCTGTTGCCAAATCTTTTAAACTAAATATTAAATTTTATAAAACTGCAGTTTTAATAGCTGCAATCATAGTAACCTATTTTACGGGAATTTTAGAAATCAATTATCAAGCTGATCAATTTTTAGAAAATAGATTTTCTATACTCTCTTTTCCTGTAACTTATCATTTTATATTTACTGCAATTATACTGTACTTAGCATCATTCTTTAAAAATAAAAATATTTCAAAACTAATAGTATCAATCGCTGGTATTTCTATAGTACTATACATTCTTTCATTCTATAAGTATCCTGCAAATGAAATGATTGAGAATTTTGTTAGTAATATAAATACGAAATACGCGTTTTATTTTCATTATATTATTTTAGGATGCTTAGTGTATTTTGGTTATCAACTATTTCAAAAAACAAGTGCTATATTTAATATAAGTCCTACAAAAAGCAAATGGTTGCCTTGGATATTTGTTTTTGCTATTGTTTATACATTAAGTAATGAAATAATGATTCACGGTTTATACATTTCAAA
>CBDTZS010000053.1:0-21883 GCA_965364955.1 uncultured Tenacibaculum sp.
ACAATTTGGTCAAGCTGTTGTCTATTCCATTTTTGTGATTTTTTGTAATCACTCATTGACATTCCTGAAACAGTTTTGAACTGCCTTGCTAAATGACTACTAGATTTATAGTTAAGACTATAGGCTATCTCTGAAAAATTTAAATGTCTTAGTTGCATCATCTCTTTTACCTTTTCAATTTTTAGATTAATTTCATATTTTTCTATAGTTATTCCTTCTGTCTTACTAAATATCTTACTTAAAACTGAATAGGATTTGTTGAGTTTTTTTGGTAAGTAATGGCTTAAAATATCGGTACTATTTAATTCTATCTTTATTACAAGCGCAATTTTTATAGATTCGATTAAAACTATAGATTCTTCTCTTATAATTTTAAAACCATGTTTTTCTAAAGCGATTTCTAATTTAGTCAACTTTGCCCTATCATTGACTTCAGTAAATTCTACTTGACCTAATTCAATCGCTTTGATATCAAACCCCAACACATTAAATTCGTGTAAAACCGTCGAAATACAACGGTTGCAAACCATGTTTTTAATGTGAAGGATTTGATTCATTTTCTAAATTTATAATTAATTAATGCTTGTGGCCATTTGCGTTATGATCTTCATTCTTTTGGTAAGCCATTCCGCATTTTGGACATTCTCCCTCTTTATCACTTCCGCTATCTTCACAATGCATTGGACACACATATGCTGATGTATGCTCTTTTCCTTTCTTTTCTACTTGCTCTGTTTTTGTAGTTGTATCTTCTTTTTTAGCATCTTTACACGATACTGTTGTTAGCATTAATCCTAATACTAATACTCCTAAAATTGTTTTTACTGATTTCATTTTAATTGATTTTATAGTTAATAAATAATTGAATTTTAATTTGTTAAATAGTTAATAATTGTTGTTTGTAAATACTGTTTTTTGATTGATTCTATTTGATTGATTTGAAACTTTAACTGCAATTCCTGAATATCTAAAACATCATTAAAGTTTACTGTTCCGGTTTCGTAACTCTTAATTAAAATTGTTTCGGCAACTTTCGCTTGCTTTAAGTTTTTAGCTTGCGTATCGTAACTTATTCTTGCTGAATTACTTTTTTTAATAGCTTTATCAAGCAAGGCTTCTAACGTGTTTAATCGACTTTGTTTTTGTGCTGTAATTTTTTGTCTTTTTAACTCGTTCTGCTTAGTTTTCGATTTGTATTTGTTATTGAAAATTGGAATAGAAAGAGATAACATTGGCATTAAGATGTCTTTTCCGTTATCGCTAAAATTCATATTTGGTCTTTCTGAAACAGCGATATAATCTAATCCGAAACCCAACATAGGGTTACTTTCTTTTTGATTTAATAATTCAGATTGCTCAACAGAAGTATAGAGTTTATCATATTTCAATAATTCAGGATGCAACGCTAAATTTTCAGAATTGATTCGTGTATTTTCAGGAAGCATTGCTAAATCATTATCGATAGTAACTTCAATGTTTTTTGCTCTATTCAATAACTTGTTCAGTAGCGTTAGTTCAGCTAAATAATCTTGTTCTAAAATTTGTTTTAATTGCGCTAGTTCGTTTTGTCGCATTTGTAATCGTAGTATATCTACTGCAGATGCTTTACCAACTTCAACAGCTGTTAATGCCAGTTTTATATAGGTTGTAAGTAACACTATGCTTTCTTCTAAAACTATTTGTTTCGCATTTAATGCGTATAAATTATAGTAAGATTGTGATACAGATACGATCAATTTTCTTTTTGCAATAGCGATATCTTCGTAAACAGCATCAGCTAAAGAATTGATATAATTCTCTCTTGCTGTGATTGCTCCAAAAGAAGGTAACATTTGCTTCGCAGAAACCTTGAAACGTTGCGCTCCTGTTCTTGTTTCAGGTTCACTTACAAAATAACCAACACCTATTTGTGTATTGGGCAATGTATTTGCTTCACTTACTTTCTCTTTTGCAACCTTATACTTTAATTCAAAAAATTGAATTTCAGGATTATTCAGTAACGCTTCATCAATTAAAATAGCTAATTGTTGTGCGTTAGAAACACTATAGGTTAACAAACTTATCAGTATAAAAATTATTCTTTTCATCTGTTTGCTCTTTTTAATTTAAACTCTTCTCTCCAACTGTATAATACTGGTACAATAAAATAAGATGTAATATCAATCACCATTCCACCAAAAATTGGAATCGCCATGGGTATCATAATATCACTTCCTTTTCCTGTCGATGTTAATACGGGTAACAACGCGAGAATAGTCGTTACTGTAGTCATTAAACATGGACGGATACGTTTTTTAGCAGCTTGTAAAGCAGAAGCTCTAATGCTATTTTTATTGGTCGGTTTATCACGTTCAAAAGTTTGTGTGAGGTATGTTGCCATAACCACACCATCATCTGTAGCAATACCAAATAGTGCTATAAAACCTACCCAAACAGCTACACTTAAATTAATGGTTTTCATATTGAATAGTTCTCGCATATTCTCACCAAAGAGATTGAAATTAAAAAACCAATCTTGACCATATAACCAAATCATAATAAAACCACCTGCAAATGCAACTGTAATTCCTGTAAACACCATTAAGGATGTAGTTACAGATTTAAACTGAAAATAGAGTATTAAAAAGATGATAGCTAGTGCTAATGGAACGACAACAGACAATGTTTTCTCTGCTCGTAATTGGTTTTCGTAAGTTCCTGTAAATTTATAACTGATACCTTTTGGAACCATTAATTCTCCTGAAGCTATTTTCTGTTGAAATAAAGCTTGCGCACTTTCTACAACATCTACTTCAGCAAAACCATCTAATTTATCAAACAAAACATACCCTACTAAAAAAGTATCTTCACTTTTAATAATTTGTGGACCTTGCTCATAACGAATAGTAGCTAATTCACTTAATGGAACAGGACTCCCTTTTTCAACAGGAATATAGATGCTTTTTATATCTTCAGGATTTCCACGTAACTCTCTAGGGTAACGAACGCGAACATTATAACGTTCTCTTCCTTCAACAGTTTGCGTTAATGCCATACCTCCAATTGCAACTTTTAATACATTTTGAACAGCTGCTATAGAGATACCATAACGTGCTATTTTTTCTCTATCAATATCGATTAACAAATACGGTTTACCAACAATTCTATCAGCAAAAACGGCTTCTATTTTAACACCTTTAGCTTGTTTTAAAAGGCTTTCTAATTGTAGTCCAAAAGCTTCAATTTGTTTTAAATTTTGACCTTTTACTTTAATTCCCATTGGTGCACGCATACCTGTTTGTAGCATAACCAATCGGGTTTCAATAGGCTGTAATTTGGGTGCAGACGTTACTCCTGGTAATTTTGTTACACGCACGATTTCATTCCAAATATCATCTGGATTCTTAATTTCAGGTCGCCAGTTACGGTAAAACTCACCATCGTTATCTTCAATTAACTGAGAATGTTCAATTTTAGTAAGATTTGTGTTTTCTGAATTATTAGGGTTTGTAATAAAACGCCCATCTTTTAGTTCAAATTTACCATCATTACTCACTCTATAACGTTGCCTTTTTCCTGTTGAATTACGCATGTATTCCGATTTATACTGAATCACATTTTCGTACATAGATAAAGGTGCTGGATCTAACGCGGATTCCGTTCTACCAGCTTTTCCTACCACAGTTTTAATCTCATGAATGGTCGCAACAGCCATATCTAATTGCTGAAGCACCCGTTTGTTTTCTTCAACACCAGAATGAGGCAATGAGGTTGGCATTAGTAAAAAAGAACCTTCATTTAAAGAAGGCATGAATTCTTTTCCTGTATTATTCATAATCCACGCTCCAGAAATAAGAACTGTTGCAGGAATCACTAAAAACAATAGTTTGTTGGCTAGCGCCCATTTTAAAATTTGTCCGTAATAGATTCGAAGAACTGAAAATATTCCTAGAATTCCGAAGCAAATAATAGCCACAAAAATAAGGTTAACAAAAATACTACGATCAAAGCCTAATGGTCTCCAATATTCTGCAAGCAGAAATACAATAGCTGCACAAGAAATAATAATATTTAATAGATTAACTGTTTTCTTATCTAGTTTACCTAAAACCCCAAGTAAACCTGTAATTCCGAATGCAACTAAAATAAGCCCCAACCAATAACCGCTTATCATAATTACAATTCCAGTAACTATGATAGCGCCATTTAAGAGATGTCTAAAAGAGTTTTTAAGTGTTGTTTTTCTGAATAGATACGCTGCAAATGGCGGTATTAAAAACAATGCAATTACTAAAGATGCTGATAATGCCATCGTTTTTGTAAAAGCTAAAGGTCTAAATAATTTTCCTTCGGCACCAATCATTGTAAATACAGGAACAAAGCTGATAATTGTAGTTAACACAGCAGTTAAAATAGCTCCAGAAACTTCGGCAGTCGCATTATAAACAACTTCGTTTATGGTTAATTCTGTTCCGTTTTCACTCAAACGTAATTTTTTATCATCGAGATGCCGAATCATATTTTCGGCCAATATGACGCCTACATCAACCATGGTTCCAATGGCAATTGCAATACCTGAAAGTGCGACGATATTTGCATCTACATTAAACATTTTCATAGCAACAAAAACCATTAAAATAGCAACAGGTAATAATCCGGAAATTAAAAGGGATGCTCTTAAATTGAAAACCATTACAATAATTACCAAAATGGTAATTAATATTTCTAGTGTCAAGGCTTCGCTAAGTGTATCTAAGGTTTCTTCAATAAGTTCTGTACGATCGTAAAAAGGAACGATTGTTAATTGAGATGTTCTTCCATCTGCCAATACTTTTGTCGGTAAACCACCTTTAAGTTCGTCTATTTTAGTTTTTACATTTGTAATTACTTCCATAGGATTAGCTCCATATCTTGCAACGACAACACCACCAACAACTTCTGCACCTTCTTTATCTAATAAACCTCTTCGTGTTGCCGGACCTAAGGATACTTTTGCAATATCTTTAATTTTTATAGCGGTGTAATCTTCTGAAATAACCACAGCATTTTCAATGTCTTCAGCAGATTTTACATACCCTAAACCACGCACTAAATATTCAGCTTGATTGATTTCTAACGTCTGTGCACCAATGTCTTTATTACTGCTTTTAACGGCTTTTACAACTTGGTTTAAACCAATGTTATACTGACGCATTAATTCTGGATTAACATCAATTTGATATTCCTTAACATAGCCACCAATAGAAGCAACTTCAGAAACACCACTTGCAGAAGATAAAGCGTACTTTACATAGTAATCTTGTATACTTCTAAGTTCATGTAAATCCCAACCACCAGTAACATTTCCGTTTTCATCACGCCCTTCAAGTGTGTACCAAAATATTTGACCTAATCCTGTTGCGTCTGGGCCCAAAGCAGGGCTTACACCATCGGGTAATAAGTTGCTTGGGAGTGAGTTTAATTTTTCTAAAATTCGACTTCTGCTCCAATAAAATTCAATGTCTTCTTCAAAAATGATATAAATACTCGAGAATCCGAACATAGAAGAACTACGAATAGTTTTTACTCCAGGAATACCTAATAAAGAAGTCGTTAATGGGTATGTTATTTGGTCTTCTATATCTTGTGGCGAACGACCATCCCATTTGGTAAATACGATTTGTTGATTTTCACCAATATCTGGAATGGCATCTACCGCAACAGGGTTACTTGGTAAAAAACCTATACCCAAATTAAATGGTGCATTAACAGTTCCCCAACCAACAAAGAGGACAAGCATTAAAACAGCTACAAGTTTATTTTCTATTAAAAATTTGATGCTTTTATTTAGCATTGATTTGTTATTTAAACAGGTTAGACATTGGTATTATGAGAATACCGAATACAAGAAATTACCCTAACGAAAATATTCGTAGGACAACACAGTCTATTGTTTAAAAATTAAATTAAGTAGGTCTCGTCAATCTTGTAGAGTTGCCTTATAACGAGTGGCGGTTTGTATACTGAATAAGAAGATTCATTTTTATCTAAACATTCAAAAAGGTTGATATATGTATATATAAAAGAAACAATAAATTGTTGTTGTTCAAAAGGAAGACTATTAAAAGATGATTGTAAGTTATCTTGACCTTCAATAGCTATTTGTTTTTCACTACAACAGTTTTTCTTTGTAATAGAACAGTCTTTAGGAGAAGGTTGCTGCATCTTCATTCCGCAAGTTTTTGCTTTATAAAATATTGCAGAGTCTACTAAAGTATCGCCACAAAAGTGCATATCAACAGTAAATGACATCGTAGATAGCAACACTACGAAAGCCATTAATAAAGATGATATTTTATGGAATATTTGTTTCATTCTGATTACAAATGTACTAAAAGTTTAATAAACCGAATATTAATAAAATCTTAAAGATAGCTTTATATCATGTATTCCTTAAGTTTCGACACTATTTCAATATCGTATGGTCAGAATTGAAGAAAATGAACATAATTTTTGATGATAAAGTCAACCAAAAGAAAGAAAAGTATTAACAAAGGAAAATAAAAGCTATTCTATTTCCCGATACAATATGTAATAACTATAATAAATTCATTACTTGTAGAGTAGTCAGGTGGAATAGGGGTGTAGGATTATTCTGTCTTTTATTAGTTTTACTTATATAGAATAAACTGTGATTTTAAATCAAAGAGCAAATTGTTTTTGTAAGGATTGAAATATATAAATTACAAAATTACTCCAAGATAATGAAGCTTGCTTTACCCAAGAATTATTGAAGAGATTTTTTAGTTTGAAATTACGGACTCTCTAAACATACGGTAGATTTTAGTTAAAAGAAAATTCAGATTGTATTAAACAACTTTAAAGAAAGTATTAATATGTTGTTATATCATCTAGAATAGGTAGATGAAACTTAAATAAAACAAAGCTAAAATAATTTGTTATTATTAATTAATAAGACTCAAAATTCCCCTTCGCAGATAGGTTTTTTATCTACTATGTTTAATAAGAATAATAGTGAGTTTAAAAAACGATTATAAATAATCTCTTTTCTAACTTATCTATAGAAGAATTCGCTCATTTATATGGAATGATTTTATCTGCTTTTAAGCGTGAATTTAAAGAAGCATATAAGGAGAGACTTTAACATTATATTAGAAAAAAGAAGGTAGAAAAGGCTTCAAATATGTTACAATCTCCTGATTATAGAATTTCAGATATAGCCTATGATTGCGGTTTTGAAACCATCTTTATATTCAATTGTACTTTTAAAACTCATTTTGGAAAATCGCCCACCAAATATAGCTTAAATCAAAATCTAAAATAGAAATATTTATTCTCAATTATTTCACTTTCTTATATTAATTAATATAAAAAATACCAAAAGCAATTAAACATTTCAATAAATGTTAAGGTTTGGTGAAAATTATGTTTTAACGATTACCCCTATAAAGTTCGTACTCTTTTTAGTTTATAATTTTAAATGAACCAAAATGCCTACTGTTTGAGCTAGCCTACAAGTTTATAACTCTTAATTGCTCGCATCTTTGTCGTATAAAATTAATAAAGATGTATACAATAAAAAATAAATTTGGTACTTGGGCTTTAGTTACAGGTGCTTCTTCAGGAATAGGAAAAGAATTTGCGATTCAATTAGCAAGACAAAGAATAAATTTAGTATTAATTGCTAGAAGAACTAATTTATTAGAAGACTTAGCTATTAATTTAATTAAATCTTATGAAATTGATGTTAAAAATCTAGTTTTAGATTTAACAGAAGACAATTTTATAGATAGAATCGAATACATCACTCAAGATTTAGATATTGGATTTGTAGTTTCTAATGCAGGTGGTGCAAGAATGGGGGCTTTTCATAAAATTCCAATGGTAGATTTTGAATCTATGATTAAACTAAATGTTTCTGCTCAAATGAAAATCTCACATTGGTTTACAGCACGTCGAATTAATGAAAATAAAAAAGGAGGATTGTTACTTGTTTCTTCAACAACTGCTTTTCAAGGTGTTCCTTATGGAGCAGATTATGCAGCAGCCAAAGCTTATATTTTAAATCTTGGTGAAGCATTGAATTACGAATTAAAAAATGAAGGAATTAATGTAACCGTTTTAGTTCCAGGACCAACAGATACACCAGGTTTAAATGAAAATAAAGATGCAAATATGGTGGAACATTTACCTATGAAGCCTCAGGCAGTAGATCAGTTAGTTAAAGAAGGATTAGCTGCCATTATTAAGAATAAACCAAGTCATATTGGAGGGAAAATGAATAGAATAATGGCTAGTGTAATGAAAACAGTAATGTCTAGAAATGGAGCTTCTACTTTTTGGGGAAAAATGATGCACAAAATGGTAGTTATAAAATAAAATATATGAAAACAAATAGTATTAAAAATATAGGATTACTGATTTTAGTTTCTTTTGTGTTGCAAAGTTGCGGAATATCAGATTTGCGAACAAATATGATAAAAAAACAAGGCATTACTTCTTATAATGTAGAAAAAGGAAAGAAGTTGCTAGAAAATGCATGGAAAGTACAGGGTTTTGATAAGTTAAAAAACCATACCGTTTATTCATACCATGCTAAAGATACCTGGAAAGGACTATTTGGAAGAATGGGTAAAATATGGCCAAATATGAAATCTGAATTAGAATTTAAATATCGTATTGGTAGTTTTGATGGTCAGGTGCATTTTTTAGATGGTGATAATACCGGGAATTATGCTGGTCTTCAAAATTGGAATTACTACGAGATAAATAATGACATTACTATTTTTAAAAACAGATCATCTCGTAAGAATAGAAAGAAAGTTTTCGGTATAGCAGCCTTTCAATATTTTACTGAAATGATAGATAGATTAAAGCAAGCTCCAGTTATAAGCTATGCAGGTGAAAATGAATTTAGAGGGCAAGCTTATGATTTGGTATTATGTACTTGGGGTAAAGTTGAACCACATATGGAACACGATCAATACTTAGCTTGGATAAATAAAAAAACAGGCTTAATGGATTTTACACAATATACTATTAGAGAAACCTATTTGAAACCTCCTGGTTATAAATCGATAGGTGGTGCTGTAGAGTTTAAAAATTTTATAGAAGTAAATGGTATTTTAATTCCACATACTCAATTAATATATGCTATAAAATTAAAGAAGAATCCGAAAAAAAATCTCCATAAACTAAGTATCACTAATTTTAAATTTGATGATTTTAACTATCAAGAGCTCATATTAGATAAAACCATCGAAGTAGGTGGTGATTATAAACACTAAAACATATAAAAGAAATGCTAAAGAAGTCATTAATGATTGTTAACGGAACACTAAATTCAAAAGAACAAGTAGCTTATGAACATTATGTGAGTAGTACTGGACCTATTTTTAAAAAGTTTGAAGGAAAGCTATTAGAAAAATATAAAATATCTAAAACGATTGTTGGAAATCAAATAACTCAATTTGTGGTTGTTATGGAGTTTCCTAATGATGAAGCAATTAAGAATGTTTTTGAATGTGAAGAATATAAAGTTTTACTTCCATATAGAGAAAAAGCTTTTGTAAATTTATCGGTGTTTATTAGAGGTAAACTGAAATAACTAATCTTTAAAATTATAACAATATGTTTTTTAAATTATTTTTAAGAGTATCAATTGCTATTAGTTTTTTATCAGCTGTTGCAGATCGTTTCGGTTTTTGGCCAAAAGAAGTTTCAGCTTGGGGTAATTGGGATAGTTTTATTACGTATACCCAAAGTATGCTTCCGTTTTTTCCAGCATCAATAGCATCGGTTTTCGGGATTATAGCAACAATATTAGAAATTGTGTTTGGGCTAGCTCTATTAATTGGTTTTAAAACAGAATTAGTCGCAAAATTAAGTGGGTACTTATTATTACTATTTGCGGTTTCTATGATAATCTCCTTCGGAATTAAAGCACCATTAGATTATAGTGTACTTACAGCGTCAGCTGCAGCATTTGGTTTGAGTACTATGAAAAACAAATTTTATGAACTTGATGAATTGGTGAAACTATAAAGAGTTGTTGCTTTGTAGATTAACAACATCATAAAAAAAACACTAGTAGTACAAGTGGATATTAGTGTTTTTTATGATGTTATTTTGGTTCAAAACCCAGAATATTATTAATATTAGTTTCGGTATTTCTTTTGAATACTTTTTTAATGAAATTAACAATTATTTATATTTTTTAGTTGATATATCAATTATATTTGTGTCAAATATAATTAATATGAATATTGAAGATTCTTCGAGTACTGTTTTTTATGCAATTGAAAAAGCAATTAAGAGTTACAGGAAATTAGCACAAAAAAATATTTCAAAAATAGTTAACAATATAACTATTGATCAAAAATTAGTTCTTCAGTATCTTAACGATTATCCAGATTTAAGTCAAAAGGAAATAGCTGAATTAGTTTTTAAAGATAACGCTTCTATGACCCGTATGATTAATGTCATGGTTAAAAAGGGTTTTTTAAAACGATCAATTAATAATAATGATCGAAGACGTTTTAAAATTGAAATTACATCGACAGGTTTAAAAATATTGGAAGTTTTACCAAAAGTAATCTTTGAAAATAGACAAAAAGCTTTAGAAGGTATTAGTGATAAGGAGTTAATACAATTAGAGCAAATTTTAAATAAAATTATAGCTAACTGTAAATAAGACAGAATGAAAGACATCTACTTCATTATTTTACCACAAACACATCCACTTGATAGTTTAGGACCAGCGCAATTGTTTTTTGAAGCTAAAGAAAATGGAGCTGATTTAAACCTTCATTTTGTATCTAGTACGTTGGAAAGTGAGTTAGTAAGTTCTTTAGGATTAGGGTTTTCAAGATTAATACCATATCATGAATTTGAATTAGAAAAAGATGCAATTATTGTTATTCCTGGTATTGAATTTTCATTATTGAATGATATTAGTTTTAGTCATAAAAACCTAGGATTTTATGATTGGTTAAATGTCCAATATAATAATGGAGCAACATTAGTATCTATTTGTACAGGTGCTTTTATATTAGGTGATGCAGGTTTACTTAAAGGAAAAAAAGCTACCACACACTGGAAAGCTTTTGATGCATTTGAGCATAAGTTTCATGATACCGAACTACTCAAAAACAGGTTGTTTGTTGAAAATAAACGTATTTATACCAGTGCAGGTATGCTTTCTGGTATAGATTTGTGTTTATATCTAGTAGAAAAAGAATATGGAATTAAATTTGCGATAGAAGTAGCTAAAGAAGTTGTCATGTATTTCAGACGTGGAGAATCCGATCCGCAATTAAGTATTTTTTTACAATATAGAAATCACTTAGATGATAGAGTTCATAATGCACAAGATATTATTGCTAATAATTTATCAAAACCTTTTATTATTGAAGATCTTGCTGATAAAGTACATATGAGTGCAAGGAATTTAACTAGACAATTTAAAAAAATTACAGGAATTACAATTGGAAATTATTTAGCTAAACTTCGTGTTGAACAATCAGTTCATCTACTTTCCGAAGGTTATACTTTAGAATATGCAACACAAGAGTGTGGACTTAAAAGTGCAAATCAACTTCGTACGCTTCTTAAGAAACATGAAGGCGTACTTCCTATAGATTTAAAAGCTACCATTTAAAATGTCCTAATACTGCGCTTTGTTGTCCTTTTAAAAAAGTATTGTAGCCATTACTTTTGTGATTGTAAATAAGTCTTTGTTTTTGAACTAAAATGATTTGTGACTGAACTTTATTGCGAAGTTTCTTTTAAGTCATTTTGAGTTCTTTGTGTTAAATCGATTTACTCACTCTGTAATTACTATGTATTCAATATTTATATCAATATTTATAAGCTTCTTTTCTTTTGAAACTTCAGAAGAAACAATAGATGTGCATTATAATAAGAAAGAAGAAACCATTGTAATTCGAGGGTTTGGTGGTTTTGAAAAGAACAATTCTGTTTCAGTATATTTTGGTGAAGTAGTAAAAACAACTAGTCAACCTAAAATAATAGGCAGTTTTACCAATCTTGGGACTGTAATTTCTTTCAAGTCGAAATATGGATTTTCTCAAGGAACCGCGTATACTGTATTAATAACAATAGAAAATCAGATACAACGATTTGTTGTAATTACTCCAAAGAGTAATTTTAAGCCGAGTACTTCTATAATAAATGTGTATCCCACATCTTCTCAATTACCTATGAATCAACTAAAGTTCTATATAGAATTTTCTGCACCTATGCGGCTAGGAAATGCTTTTGAACATGTACACTTATATAAACTACCAGAAGGAAAATTAGAATCAGAAGCTTTTTTAGTCACGGCAGAAGAGCTTTGGAATCCAGCTAAAACAAGAGTAACTATTTTTTTCGACCCTGGCCGTATAAAACGAGGTGTTCAACCAAACTTACAGTTGGGTTTGCCATTAGTTGAAGGATATACCTATAAGTTGGTAATAGATGAAGGTTGGTTAGATGTAAATGATGTACAACTACTTAATAATTTTGAGAAAATTTTTGATGTGGTTTCTGTTGATAGAGAATCACCAGATCCTAAAAAATGGGTAATTGATTTTCCAAAGATAAAAAATGAATCATCAATAAATATTGACTTTAAAGAAGCTTTAGATTTTGGGCTATTGCATAGTGCTATTTTGATTGTTGATGAAACAAACAGGTCTATTGAAGGAATTATTCATGTTTCAGATAACGAAAAAAAATGGACATTCACCCCCAAAGATCCTTGGTTAAAAGGAAACTACAAAATGATAATTAATGCTTGGTTAGAAGATTTGTCAGGTAATAATTTAAATAGAAAATTTGACGTAGACCTAAATGATAAAAAGGATACACCAAAAAATATTAATGAAGTACTAATCCCATTCACAATTAAATAAATTATAAAAAATGAGAACAAAAATAATAATTACATTCATTTGCTTTCTATGTATTCTTACTAATGCAATGGCTAATGAACGTGAGTTGTTTAACGGAGAGTTTATAAAAGGTAATCCACAAATAAGGTCAATAAAAGCTATAGATTTTGGAAAAGACAATATCCTTTTTATTGGAGATAATACAGCAATGAAGATTGTCGCAATTGAAATTAATAGTGCAAAGATGAATTTTTCAAACCTTTATGATATAACTTCTGTAAGAGAAAAGATTGCAAAACAAATGGGGGTTGATAAACGTGAAATTGAGATAGGAGACATTGCTGTGCATCCAATTAACAAATCAATATTTTTTGGAATTACAAGAACTGTAAAAAAGAAAAAACAAGGAGCTTTATTTGTTTTAACAGATGAAGGCTTACATGAGTATGATTTAGAACAGGTAAAGTATTCACAAAAAGTATTGGATGATGCACCTCTTAAAGATGCTAGAATTTATGGGAATTATCCCCAAAGGAGATGGACAATTACAGATTTACATTTTGTAAATAATGAAGTTGTTGTTTCTGGTTTATCTAATGAAGAATTTTCATCTTCTTTGAGAAGAATTTCATATCCATTTTCTAAGACATCTACAACTACAAGTTTACAGGCATATCATGTTACACATAAGGCCAATGAAACTCATTCTCCAGTTGCTAGCTTTACACCATTAAAATCAAACAATCAATGGCATTTAATTGCCGGATATTCTTGTACTCCTTTGGTTTCATTTGAATGGAATCAGATAAATGGGAGTAAGAAATTAATTGGAAAAACGATTGCAGAATTAGGTTCAGGAAACATTCCTACAGGAATTATCTCATACAATTATAAAGGAAAGGATCATATAATGATTGGAAATCATAGACATTCTTTGATTCGTTTTTCTAGTCAAGATATCATTAATTCGAAAGAAATTAAATATCCTTCAAAATTTATTGGAGCAAAAAGAAAGATTACAAATGTAGGGAGTGTTACTGGGATTGTTGATTTTGATTCTGAACATTTTCTGGTCATTATAAATGAAAAAAATAAAAACTCATTCAACTTAAAAGTGATTGCTAAAAAGTCAGTCTAAAAACTAAAGAAGATGCTAAAAAAAATATTTCTTTCAGCAGTACTATTACTTGTATGTAGTAGCACTTTATTTGCACAAAATGGAATTACACTTCCAGAATCTCAAAACCAAAAAGTAAGTTTAAGTCAATGGATTGGTTTGGTTGAAGCAAATGTAACGTATAACAGCCCGAATGTTACAAATCCTAGATCGGGAGAAGATAGAACAGGTAAGATTTGGGGAGATTTAGTTCCTTATGGATATCACTTTGTAACTTTTGCAAACCAAATGATTCCTTGGAGAGCGGGTTCGCAAACAAATACAGTATTTACAATAAGTCATGATGTTAAAATTGAAGGGCAAAATTTGGCTGCTGGTAAATACGGACTTTTTATGTTGGCAGGTAAAGAAGAATGGACGATCATTTTTTCAAAAAACTATAATTCTTGGGGGGCCTTGTATTATGATCAAAAAGAAGATGCGTTAAGAGTAACAGTGAAACCAACCAAAACACATTTTACAGAATGGTTAACCTATGATTTTATCGAAAGAAAAAGTGATCATGCAGTAATGGCTTTAAAATGGGAATATTTATCTGTTCCAGTAAAAATTGAAGTTCTAAATGTTAATGAGTTATATGTAGAAAAGCTACGAAGCGACCTACGAAATGGTGCAGGTTTCTCTGATTCTAATTGGACAGAAGCAATCAATTTTTGTGTATCAAATAATATCAATTTAGAAGAAGCATTAAAATGGGCAAACTACGCAATCGATAGACAATGGTTTGGAAATAAAAATTTCGGTACTTATTCTGCTAAAGCGAATGTTTTAGAAAAGTTAGGACGTAGTGAGGAAGCAAAAGCACTAAGAACAAAAGCGCTTAAAACGGCAAATGCAAAAGAGATTTCTAGCGAAGGGAGAAGGTTATTGTCTAAAAATAAAAATAAAGAGGCATTAAAACTATACACTTTTAATGCGAAGAAGTTTCCAGAAGAAAATTTTATGATACATGTAGATTTTGCTAAAGTATATACTGCACTTGGTAATAAAAAGAAAGCCATAAAACATTGGGAGATTGCCTTGAGAAATGTGTCAGACCGAACTGATCAAAAAGTGTTTTTACCAAGGTATAATAGCGCTTTAAAAAAGTTGAAAGAAAGTAAATAAAAACATAATCACTTCAATTATGAAATTTAAAATAGTAACGACACTTTTATTTCTATTTGTACTAGTACAAACTAGTTTTGGTAACGATGGATTAAGAAATGGTTTTTCTATAGGGAATCCAGTTATCAAATCAATAAAAACAATTGCTTTTGGTCCCGAAAACATCCTTTTTATTGGAGATAATACAGGTTCAATGATTTATGCCATTGAAATTGATGACACACAAAGTGCTTTAAGAACAAACTTTAATATAAAAAATATTACAGCAAAAATTGGTGTAATTATGGGAGCGTCTGCTAAAGACACTAATATATTAGATATGGCAGTAAGCCCAAAATTCAAGAATGTTTTTTTTGCTGTAAGTAGAAGAAATAAAGGTATAACAAAAAGTGCTTTGTTTGTTTTAAATGATAACGGTCTACAAGAATTCCCATTAACTAATGTAAATTTTTCAAAAGTAAAAATTAATGATATACCAGATGCTGGTAACCATAAAAGATGGAAACCGAGAGAGCATATAATAACAGATATGCATTATGCAAATGGTGAGGTTATTATTTCTGGGTTATCTAATGAAGAGTTTTCGTCTAGTTTAAGAAGGGTGGCATTTCCGTTTAGTAAGGATATCGTAACAACCAATGTACAAGTGTACCATGTTACTCATAATCGCAATGAAACAAATGCTCCAATTGTTAAGTTTTTACCATTAAAGTTAAAGAACGAATGGCATGTTATTGCCGGATATACCTGTACACCATTGGTAACTTTTAAATTGAATCAATTAAATGGAAATAAAAAGTTAGTAGGTAAGACTATAGCAGAAATAGGAACAGGAAATATTCCTTTTGGTCTTATCTCGTATAATTACAAAGGGATAGATTATGTTCTGGTTGGAAACAGCCGTTATTCTTTAATCAAATTTACAGGTTTAGATGTTTTCAATGCAAGGGAATTACAAGCGCCAACTAGTGATTTTGGAATTAAACGGCAGCATATTAATATTGGGAGTATTGCCAATATGTCAAATTATAATAATGAATATATACTGGTGGTTGTTAAAGGTAAAAAAGGTAAAACGTTTGATTTAAAATTCATACCCAAAGCGAATATTTAATAATAAAAATTAAAAAGTAGATTATGAGATTAAAAATTACAGCAACACTATTATTCTTGTTTACTCTAGTACAAACTAGTTTTGGAAACGATACCTTAAAGGTTGGATTTACTATTGGAACTCCAGTATTAAAATCGATACAGGCAATTGCTTTTGGACCTAAAAATATCCTTTTTATTGGTGACAATACTGGGTCAATGGTGTATGCTATTGAAATTAAAGATATAAAAAGTACTTCAGAAATAAATTTTAATATAGATAATATAACGGCAAAGATAGGAGCAGTTATGGGAGCTTCAGCAAAAGATATTAAAATATTAGATATGGCAGTTAACCCAATCTCTAAGAATGTTTTTTTTGCTGTTAGTAGAGAAAATAGAGGCACAACTAAAAGTGCATTGTTTGTATTAAATGATAAAGGTTTACAAGAGTTTTCATTAACAAACGTGAATTTTTCAAAAACTAAAATTGTTAATTCACCAAAGTCAAGTGCTAAATTTTGGGGACAACCTTCTAAAAGTTATACGGTAACAGATTTACATTATGTAAATGGAAGTGTTATTGTATCTGGATTATCAAATGAAGAGTTTTCATCAGGATTAAGAAAAATAGCTTTTCCTTTTAATAGAGGCGTTGTAACAACGAATGTACAAGCATATCATGTTTCTCATTCTGCCAACGAAACGTATGCACCAATTTATCGTTTTTTACCAGTTAAACTATCAAATCAATGGACAATTGTTGCAGGTTATATGTGTACACCATTGGTTACATTTAAATTAAAAGAATTGGATGGTAATAATAAATTGGTTGGAAAAACGGTTGCCGAAATAGGTGCAGGAAATGCTCCAACGGGAATCATCTCATATAGACATAAGAATGAAGATTATGTTTTGGTAGGTAACAACAGATATTCTTTAACACGATTTAAAGGAAATGATATCTTAAATGCAAAAGCAATCAAACGTCCATCAATAAAAAAAGGAGTTCAGCGTAAAACAATTAATATTGGTAGCGTAGCACACCTTGCAGATTATGGACAGGATGTACTTGTAATAACAAGAAGTCAAAACAAAAAAGTGTATTCGTTGAAAATGATTTCTAAAGACAAAATTTAATAATATATAATAAGGAATGTTAAAGCAAGTAATAGTATTGACAGTAATTCTTTTTTCGAGTACAGTTTATTCACAGTCTCACAAAGAGCATAATTTTGTTTGTCCACCTTGTGAAAATGTTTGTGATCAAAAAACTTTTGAAAAAGGAGGGAAATGTAATGTGTGTAATATGGATTTAATCACAAAAGAAAAAGGAGACAATGATATTATAGAAGCATTGAAAGCTAAAAAAATTAAGATTGCTTTTTATTTACAACCAGGAGTAGAAGTTTTAGATTTTGCAGGTCCTATGGAAGTATTTGCTTATGCAGGTTATGAAGTTTTTACAGTATCAAAAACCAAAGAGCCAATTTTATCGCAAGGAATATTAAAAGTAACTCCAGATTATAGTATTAAAGATGCGCCAGAATCAAACATACTCGCATTTTTTGGAGGTAATGCTCATAATGCTTACAGTGATAAAGAAGTAATGAGTTGGGTTGAGAATAGAAAGAATATAGATCTGTATTTTTCTGTTTGTACTGGAGCTTTGGTGTTGGCAAAAGCGGGACTATTAGATGGTAATACTGCTACTACATTTCATTCTGCATTAGATAGATTAGAGAAAGATTATCCAAAAGTAAACGTAAGAAGAGATGTTCGTTTTGTTGATAATGGTAAAGTAATTACTACTGCTGGAGTATCTGCGGGGATAGATGGAGCATTGCATTTGGTAGCTCGATTTCAAGGATTGGAAAAGGCAAAAGAAGTTGCTTTTTACATGGAATATGATAAGTGGAGACCAGGTGAAGGTTTGATACTTACAAAAGATAATCCATATAAATAATAAATAGGATTAAAATCTGCTAAATTAAATTAATATAAATCATGAAAAATTATTTTAAACAAATTAAAATTATTACAATTATTATCTTCATTATGGGTAGCATTCCGTTGAGTGCACAAATAAGAGGGATTTGGTTACCACCCAATGGAGGAAACCAAAAATCAGTAGCCATTCAATATATTGGTTTAGTAGAAGCAAAAGTTGAGTATCATAGTCCAAATATTATCAGTCCTGCTACCAAAGAAAATAGAAAAGGCAAAATATGGGGGCAATTAATACCTTATGGTACAGGAAAAAATGATGCTATAAATGTATGGAGAGCTGGAGCAAATAAGAATACTGTTCTTTCAGTTTCTCATGATGTATTTGTAAATGGATATAAATTACCAGCAGGAGAATATGGAATATTTATGATTCCAACGGATAATGAGTGGACTGTTATTTTTTCTAAAGAATCTAGATCTTGGGGAGCTTTTGCTTACGATCAAAAAGAAGATTTTTTACGAATTAAAGTAAAACCAGAAACCAATGAATTTACACAGTGGTTGGCTTATGAGTTTACAGAAAAGGAAGAGAATTCTAGTACGGTTATACTAAAATGGGACTCACTTAAACTACCTATTAAAATTACAGTTCCGAACTCAAAAGAATTATATGTTGAGCGCCTTAGAAGTGATTTAAAACTTGGAGCAAGATGGAGTAGTGAAAGTGTTATTGGGGCAGTAAACTACTGTATTAGTAATAATATCAATTTAGATGAAGCGATGACTTGGATTGATCAATTCATAGCAAGATGGAGGACATCTGCCGGCTTGATAACTAAAGCAAGGTTACTTACAATGAAAGGTGAACATGAAGCTGCTAAGAAGATTATGGAAGAAATGATACCCTTAGCATCTGCTCCAGAATTAAATGCATATGGATATTCATTGTTAAATGCTAATAAAGTAAAAGATGCTATTAAAATATTTGCTTTAAATATTAAAAAATATCCAAACGATCCTTTTATTTGGGGACATACAGATAGCTTAGGTGAAGCATATTTAAAAGCTGGAAACAAAAATATGGCGTTGAAATATTATAAAATAGCAAGAGAAAAAGCACCTGCTACACAGCACGCTCATTTAGACAACGTAATTACTAAGATTAAATAATACATTATTTGATAAACAGATTGTTTTTTTATGAAAAGTAATCTGCTATTAAAATCATCATTATGAAGCCAAAAAAACACCTACAAAATACAGATGGTTTACCAAAATGGGTAAACCCAATAAGCCATGCTGTAATTGCAAATAATATGTGCTTTGTAAGTGGTCAACTGTCAGTAAATAATGAAGGAGAGTTTATATCAGCTTCTATAGAAATAGAAGCTGAAATAGCTTTCAGGAATTTCTTTGCTGTGATAGAGAAATCGGAATTTTCAAAAGAAGATATTGTCTTTGTAGATATTGCTTTTAATGATTTAGAAGATTTACATATTGTGGATAAATTATTCAGTGAATATTTTAAAGGAAACAAACGTCCCGCACGAACTGTTTATCAAGTAGAAGCACTGCCGTTTGGTGGTAAAATAAAAGTTATGGGAACCGCAGTAAAATCTACTAAATTAAATTAATTCAAATCATGAATAATTATATTAAACAAATTACAGTTGTTATCTTTCTTTTGGTAAGCATTGCATAGAATGCTCAAATGAGAGGTGTTTCATTGCCTCCAAATGGAGAGAGTTAAAAATCTGTAGATTCAATACATTGGTTGAAGTAAAAGTGATGTATCATAGTCTAAATATCATGCATCCAAGATAAAAGGAAAATTGAAAAGGTAAAATATGGGATGAACTGATGTCGTATAGTACTGGAAAAAATGATGCAGTAAATGTTTGCAGAGCAGGAGTAAATACAAATACACTGTTTTCAGTTTCTCATGATGTATTATAAACGGGCATAAACTACCTGCGGGAGAATATGGATTATTTAAATTGAATAACGCATAGTTTTTATGCAATTATTAGCATAAGAGAAAAGAAAAGGAACAATTTTTTAATCATAACGTTTTACAGAACTATACGACGTTTTAAAGGAAGATATTGTAATTAATTATTCTATTACCTTTGTCTCATATGAGTACTTATCAAAGAAAAATACCAGTTAAAACTGATTGTCCAATGGAAAAAACATTGCATATCATTTCTGGAAAATGGAAACCTGCTATTTTAAGTGAATTATTGCGTGTAGAATCTATTCGGTTAAAAGATATTCAATTAGGGCTTCCGGAAGCATCAAAAAGAGCTTTAACAAAGCAATTAAGTGAAATGCTTGATGATAATTTAATTAAAAAGAAAGATTATAATGAGTTTCCTAAGCGTACAGAATATTCCATAACAATCCTAGGAGGAGAACTTTCATCCGTGTTTTTTGAACTGGCTAACTTTGGTAATAAACTATAATATTTTCTTAAATTCATAGGGGTGAAATTGCCCCTTATTGTAGTAACTATATGTATATATTAATTTTGCAGTCATCAAAATTGATATTATGAATAGACGTTTATTAGGTAATATTTTAATCATCACATTGGTTATACTTTCAGGTTCAGGAATCTTCATGTATTTTACACCTTTCGGTAAAAACATAGCTTCATTACATACCTTTTTCGCATTGTTATTTATTATAGCGATGAGTTTACATATCATTAATAATAAACTACCATTAAGTAATTATATAAGTGGAAAACGCACTAAGAAACTGAAGAAATTACAAGCTCCATTTGTATTTGTTGTAATAGGATCGATTTCAATTGGGTTATATTTTGATACACCAATTCTGAACTATGTGTATGTTTGGGGAAATGAATTTAGAAATGAACAATTAGGGAAATCTAAAACTACATTCGATTATCAAATAATCGATTTAGATAAGACAATTGGAAATCATAAAATAAGTGTTGAGTTTAAAAAAGGAAAATATTTCCGCTATCCGTTATTTGCTATTTGGGTAGAAGATTCTATTGGGAATTACATTGAAACACTATACATTTCTAGGGTAATTTCGTCAAGTACTTTCGATTATGGGAAGAAAACAAAAGGCAATTGGGAAGCAGCTATAGTTAGAAGACCAGAGGCATTACCATATTGGTCACACAAGCGAGGTATTAAAGCTCTTGATGATCTTTTTTTGCCATTAAACGCAACCGATTTAGATGCTGTTTCTGGAGCAACACCAACTGGTAATTTTGTAGTGAATTCAAAACTTTATTTTAAAAATAATTCGAATTATAAAGTTGTGTTAGAAGTAAATCAATCTTACGATTGGAATAGATTTTATTCAAAAGATAAATATCCAAAGGATAAAATTTATAGTGGTTCAGGTCAAGTTGGTCAACCGTCATTGATTTATACTACAGAAATAAAAGGTATAGAAAAATATAAGTTCATGAAATTAATAGGTCACGGACATCATTCTGGTAAAGATGGAAAACTATATACTGATACCTCTAACATCACAACAGCAAAACAAATTGCAGATAGAATTATTGTTTCATTTGAATAACAAAAGGAACGAAACTGAATAGTTTTTGAATAAATTAGGGTAAAAAAATAATTAAAGTGAAATGGAACACTATCAATTCTTTGCTAAGTTGATTGGATTGTGTTTATTTACATGT